>CBFHGY010000004.1:54501-56326 GCA_965655465.1 Bacteroidia bacterium
GGATTTAGTACCTCATTACCCGATGACGTTCAACAAAGAGCTCTGCGTAAAATACCAGGATTTGAAAATGCTAAAATATTCAGACCCGGATATGCTATCGAGTACGACTACTTTCCACCAACCCAATTAAAAGCTTCCCTCGAAACAAAAAAGATATCCAATCTGTTCTTTGCAGGACAAATAAATGGTACAACAGGATATGAAGAAGCTGCAGCGCAAGGATTAATGGCCGGAATAAACGCAGCACTCAAAGTAGATGATAAAGATCCATTAATATTAAAAAGAAACGAGGCCTACATAGGAGTATTAATAGACGACCTTGTTTTTAAAGGAACTGAAGAACCTTACAGAATGTTCACTTCACGAGCAGAATATCGGATATCCCTAAGACAGGATAATGCAGATGAACGCCTCACGCCAATCGGCTATCATATAGGTTTAGCATCTAAAACACGCATGGATAATTTAAACCAAAAAATCGAAGATGCCGAAAATCTAATCACAATTCTAAAAAACACATCCATCACACCAACTGAAGCAAAAGAACATTTGAATATAGACATTAGTGAAAAAACCAAAATACATAAACTTTTACTAAGACCTCAGGTTAACATACAATCCTTATTATTGTTACCTTCACTTTACCAAAATAAAAGCTTCAATTATCAAGTAATCGAAAAAGTAGAAATAGAAGTTAAATATTCCAGTTACATCCAAAGAGAACAAGAACAAGCTCAAAAACTAAACACCCTAAATCATCTTAGAATTCCAAAAAATTTCGATTATTCCAAATTACAATCTATGTCCGCAGAATCTCGAGAAAAATTAAACCGTATAAAACCCGAGACTATAGAGGATGCAAAAAAAATAAGTGGAGTGTCACCATCCGATATATCCGTTTTACTTATTTATTTCGGTCGATGAAAAAAAACCTATACATAATGATCATAGCATGTATATCTTGTGCCAATCCTGTATCTCCAACAGGTGGTTCTAAGGATATAACAGCACCAAAAATAATTAAAGTAACCCATGACACCTTAAATCAAACTAAAAGGGTTACGATTTACTTTGACGAACATATACAATTTACTAATGAAGTAAATCTAAATCCAAAAAAATCGAAAGAAAACAAACCTAATATCATAAAAGGTAAAAAAAATATTATTATTCCATTAAAAAAACATCACAACTCCATTTCCCTTAGCAATTCAATAAAAGATTTAAACGAAGGAAACAAAGGAATATTTGCACCCCTAATTATCGGAAATGACACGTTCCATGGGAAACATCCCTATAAACTGAATAAATATTTCAAAGCAGATCAAAAATCACTATACGCCGAAGTTAAAATCGATTCCTTGATATATACCAGCTATAATATTGAAGATACCCTTTATATAGAAGGTTTTCCAAACAACACTAAAAACCTCACCTATTATATAGATAAAAACAAGAACAGAGAATACGACAGCACGGAGTGGGCATACACTGGAATTTATGATACCATCGGACCAACTAATTTATATCCTCCAAAGAGTATTATTATAAACGTAGACACTACATTCCAAGATGTGGTTTGCATACTACCATTCTATGCCATCAATAAAAGAATACAAGAAATATCTAAAATACAATCAAACGATACTTTCATATTTAATAAGGATTCATTCAATAAAATACAGAAACACATCAATTACAAAATATCTTATAAAGGTATAAAACTTAAGCCCTACGTTATAAAACAACAAATCAACGGACTCTTAGACACTCAAATTCGATATATAAACAGTATCGGAGTGTATATCAATCCTAATTCAAACAA
>CBFHGY010000004.1:56424-72600 GCA_965655465.1 Bacteroidia bacterium
ACCAAATCAACGGACTCTTAGACACTCAAATTCGATATATAAACAGTATCGGAGTGTATATCAATCCTAATTCAAACAAGGATACTCTTACAAAGATTATCAAAAATGGAGAAGTAGTTTTCCAATTAACCGACAGTATAAAAAAATTGAATCACCCAATTCAAATCATCCTTACTGAAAAGGGAAACTCGTATATTAACTCGTTCACTATCCAAACACAGAGCTTTGCGCATTCACTTAGCTATGGAGAATATAACATTACTGCCTTCATAGACCTTAATAATAATGGATTACTGGATCAAAATAAGCACAGTAGCGATAGTATTTTACATTTCATGGAACCTTTCGCGATAAAAGGAAACACAACCACTGTGTTTAACCTAGGATCAAGCGTGAATAACAGTACCCCAGCAGGTGGAAAAACCAAGTCACAAATACCCGTAAATCTAAGGATCAAAAAGTCTGTGGACCAACGCCAAACTATCGAAGAATAAAGCCACATTCAAAAGTAATAATCACAAGAAACCAACACGCAAGTGAAAAACCATAATTAATTGATTTACAATAATTTAAAAATAAAAATAGTCTGTTTCACGGGAAACATTTGCACTTATCCGCATATCCACAGAGAATAAATACATAATAATATATTTAATTAAAATAGATTAATTATTACTATTGGGACTGTTTAAAACGAAAAGAGAGAGGGAATGAAGTAAAATGATTTCGATGTATTAGTTTTGCGACATGCTTGAACAAATCAATGAACTAAGCGAATCGATAAAACGTAAGAATATCAGCAGTGCGAAAGAATTAGAAAACTTCCGCATTGAATATTTGAGTAAAAAAGGTCATATCAATCGTTTGTTTGAGGCGTTTAGGGAAATTTCCCCTGAAATCAAAAAAGAGGTTGGAAAGCCACTAAATTTATTGAAGCGTCAAGCGGAAATGCTTTTTGAGGAATTGAATGACAAATTTGAATCGGAAAGTGAGTCTGGCTTTCGGGATATAGACCAAAGTTTACCCGTCTATTTGGAGAGTTCTGGATCCATTCATCCAATAACCGCTGTTCAAAATCGATTAATTGAAATTTTTAATTCTTTAGGGTTTGATTTAAGCGATGGTCCTGAAATTGAAGATGATTGGCACAACTTTGGTGCCTTAAATTTTGATGAGGATCATCCTGCTCGAGATATGCAAGATACCTTTTTTGTTGGAGAAGATGTTCTGAGAACACATACCTCTTCCGTACAAATACGTGAAATGCAGCGTAATAAACCTCCCTTAAGATTGATTATGCCTGGTAGGGTTTATAGAAATGAAGCGGTAAGTTCAAGAAGTAATTGCTTTTTTCATCAATTGGAAGGATTGTATATTGATAAAGGAGTGACTTTTGCAGATTTAAAACAGACTTTGTATTATTTTGTACAACAATTCTTTGGTGAAGGAACAGAGGTGCGTTTTCGCTCGAGCTATTTTCCTTTTACCGAACCTAGCGCCGAGATGGATATTTGGGTAGGGACGAATTCTCCTGAAGATATTCGATTGACAAAAGGAACGGGTTGGTTAGAAGTATTAGGTTGTGGTATGGTTCATCCGAATGTGCTCGATAATTGTGGAATTGATAGTAAAGAATTTACTGGATTTGCATTTGGTATGGGATTAGATCGTATGACTATGTTAAAATACGGTATTAACGATATCAGAGATTTGTTTTTGAATGATGTTCGTTTATTGAACCAATTTAAGGGTATGTAATGATAGTTTTTGTCAGCGACTTTCATTTAGGTTCTCCTAATTATAAAACTTCGAGAAAAAGAGAAGCTGATATATGTGCATTTTTAGATTCAGTAAAAGAACGTGCCACCGAAATTTATTTCTTGGGGGATGTTTTTGATTTCTGGTTCGAATATAAAACGGTAATTCCTAAAGGCTATGTTCGTTTTATTGGGAAATTAGCTGAATTGTCTGATTTGGGTATTCAATTAAAATTATGTGTTGGAAATCATGACTTATGGATGTCTGATTATCTAAAACTAGAATGTGGTGTAGAGGTCTTTAAAGAACCCCGGATTTTAGATATGGGAGAAACTAAAATTCTAGTACATCATGGAGATGGTTTGGGTCCCGGAGACTTAAAATACAAATTTCTAAAAAAAATATTTACCAATAAGATAGCCCAATACTGCTTCCGATTGTTACATCCAGATTTGGGAGTACAAATGGCTAATGCATTTAGTAGAAAAAGCCGTTCAGGTGAAAAACCCATTGAGAAAAGTTACAAAGGCGATCATATAGAGTTTTTAACTCAATATTGTGAAGAGGTGCTGCAAGATACATTTGTGCATTTTTTCATATTTGGTCATAGGCATTTACAATTGGATATTACCTTGTCTAATGGGGTAAGCAGATATGTAAATTTAGGGGAATGGTTCTCGGGCAGGCGGTATGTGATTTTTCAGAATGGTCATTTAGAAATAAAAGAGTTCAAAAATTAGGTAATAACCCCTTTGGGGATGTGTATTTAATAATACCCTTCAGGTAATCCGTTTTTTATGCATAATCATTAAACCAATTTGATTGTGTATGTGATGAATAATATTGAATCAAAACGGAGTATGAAAATTGCGTTGTACGCAGAAACCACAATAAAGTGGTATTTTTGAAATTCCATTGTATGTTAGATAAATTAGAAGCGGTTTACGAACATTTTAAAGAAATTGAACTCCTCCTAAGCAGTCCAGAAGTATCTTCAGATATGAAGCGCTTTACCAAACTTAATAAGGAATACAGAGATCTAGAGGAAGTTGTAGAGGCCTATTTTGAATATAAAAAACTAAGTGAGGGAATTACAGAAGCCCGCGATATTCTAAAAAATGAAAAAGATAGGGAAATGCGCGATATGGCTAAAGAAGAACTCGAGATTTTAGAAGCAAGACAACCTGTATTGGAAGAGGAAATTCGCATCCTTTTACTTCCAAAAGATCCCGAAGATGCTAAAACATGCGTGGTAGAAATACGTGCAGGTACGGGTGGAGATGAAGCGTGTATTTTCGTTGGGGATTTGTATCGCATGTATTTAAAGTTTTGCGATAAAAAAGAATGGAAAACCGATTTGATTGAGGATATGGAAGGCAGCAGTGGGGGATACTCCAAAGTCAGTTTTACCATAGAAGTTCCAGGTGCATATGGTGTCATGAAATATGAAAGCGGTGTGCATCGAGTGCAGAGAGTTCCCGCAACAGAAAGCCAAGGAAGAATACACACTTCCGCTGTAACGGTAGCGGTAATGCCTGAAGCCGAGGAAGTGGATATTCATTTTAATGAAGCCGATGTTAAAATGGAAACTTCACGAAGTGGTGGAGCGGGCGGACAAAACGTAAACAAAGTAGAAACCAAGGTAATGCTTACCCACCTTCCTACAGGTATGGTTGTGATTTGTCAAACAGAGCGTACACAGCTTAAAAACCGCGAAAAAGCAATGAAAATGCTTCGCACCAAGTTGTATGAAATCGAATTGGAAAAGCATAATGCAGCAATAGCGGCTAAAAGAAAAACCTTGGTATCCACCGGAGATAGAAGTGCAAAAATTAGAACCTATAACTATCCACAAAGTAGGGTAACCGATCACCGCATTGGACTTACCTTATACGATTTACCTAATATAATGAACGGGGATATTGAAGGCATTATCAATGCTTTGATGGTAGCCGAAAATGCTGAACGATTAAAGGCAGAATTGTAATACAATAAGGCACATACTTTAAAAATAAGAATTTAAACAATTTGTTTAAGTAGTATATTTAATCGTATGTTTTAGAGCTAAATCCTTTATAAATTGACAGTAAAATAAATACGTTGGATTACAAAAAGTGAAAGGTTTCGCTTTTGAAAACTACTCTATAAACTAGGCATTTATATGAAAGGTTTCCGATAAAAAAGAGTAAATTTGATACGGATTTATGGCTCTTTCACAGGCTCAAATACAAGCACTTCAACAAAAACTCTCGCCACAGCAAATACAATTTATAAAGCTGTTACAGATGAATACGCTCGATTTTGAATCGCGTTTAACCGAAGAATTATTGGATAATCCCGCTTTAGAAAAAGGTCAGAACGACCAAGAATTTGCTGAATCCAATGCAATAGCGGAAAATGATTACGACGATTTTGGAAGTGAAAAAGAGTACGATGTCGACGAAATCCTAAGAGCAAGTGGTGGCGACGATGAATACGGCTCCTTTAAAATGGGAGAGGATTATACAGGAGAAGATAGAAATGAACTGCCCATTAGGTCTGAATCGTCATTTCAAGAATATTTAGTGGAACAAGCTCGCGCAAGTTTCCATCAAGAAAGAGAATTGCAGTTAGCGTTTCATTTAATCAATTCTATTGAGGAAGACGGATATCTCCGAAGAGAATTACGGAGCATTGTGAACGACCTGGCTTTTAACGAGAATTTGATGACCAATGAGGATGAATTGGAGAAAATACTCATTAAAATTCAAAACTTTGATCCTGCTGGAATAGCAGCCAGGGACCTCCAAGAATGTTTGTTATTGCAGTTGTATAAAAAGGATTATGGCGATAACGACGCCATTACTTTGGCTGAAAAAATCTTATCCGAGCACATGGAAGCTTTTTCCAAAAAGCACTATGAAAAAATAACTAAAGCGCTAAAAATCAACGATGAACAATTAAAAGGGGCTATAACGGAAATTATAAAACTCAATCCAAAACCGGGTGAGTCTTCAGGATCTTCGAGTATTAAAACCCAATATATTGTACCCGATTTCACGGTAAAGGAAGAAGAAGGATTTCTTTTAGTTTCCCTTAACGGTCGAAACGCACCTGAATTAAAATTGAGTAGGGCGTATACCGAAACCTTAAAAACGTACGAAAAATCTCAAACCAAAGAAAAAGATTTGCGAGATGCGGTGCAATATATTAAGCAAAAAGTAGACGGGGCAAGGTGGTTTATTGATTCTGTAAAGCAACGACAAAACACATTGTTAAGAACCATGCAGGCTATCGTTGATAAGCAAAAAGCCTTTTTTTACGAGGGAGATGAAACGAATTTGAAGCCGATGATTTTGAAGGATATTGCCGAAATCGTAGAAATGGATGTGAGTACTATTTCGCGTGTAGCCAATTCTAAATATGTGGATACCGATTTTGGAATTTTTCCATTGAAGTTTTTCTTTTCAGAGGGAATTTCAAATGACAGCGGTGAAGAGGTATCCAACAGAGAAATTAAAAAGATTTTAGAAGAAGCCATTCAAGGAGAAGATAAATCTAAGCCTTTAACAGACGATGCATTGGCGGCACTTTTGAATGAGAAGGGTTATCCAATAGCACGAAGAACGGTAGCTAAATATCGAGAACAACTCAATATTCCCGTAGCAAGGATGCGTAAGGAGTTATAATTATAAAGAGGTTTATTAATAATAAAAAGGGCATCAAAAAAATAAAAATATGGGATTAAGACAAGAAAAAGTAGCAAGACAAATACAAAAGGATTTAGGAGAATTGATGCAGCAAAATCGAGGAGAGTGGATGGCGGGAGCGTTCGTAACCATTTCTAAAGTTACCATTACCCCCGATCTTGGTTATGTAAATGTGTATCTGTCTTTATATAATAACGCCAACAGAGCGAAGGTTTTAGAGCATATTAATGGCTTAAACAAAGAGATTAGAAGGGCCTTGGCACAGCGCGTTAGACATAGTTTTAGAACGATTCCCGAATTGCGTTTTTACGAAGACGATACCCTGGATTACGTTGAAAAGATGGAGGAACTCTTCAAAAAAATCAACAACGAAAACCCCAGTAATCCGGAGTGAATGTTTCCGCTTTTATAGCGCGTAAATACTTTTTTTCGAGGAAAAATCCTTCGGCGATAAATATTATTACAGGCATCTCTATGGCGGGTTACGCTGTCGGAGCACTAGCCCTTATTATCTTGTTGAGTGCTCTAAATGGTTTTGAAGAGAGTATTTTTGGTGATTATCAACGCAGTTCACCCGACTTAAAAGTGGTGCCTTTAAAGGGCAAGGTTTTTGAACCGAATTCGCAAATTATAAGGATTTTAAAAAATACCTCCGAGATTGCCGCCTATTCGTTTTGTTTGGAGGATAAAGCCATTATTAAATACGGCGACCAACAAGTGGTAGGCTTGGTGAAGGGTTTGGACTCTTCTATTTTTAAGGTTTTTCCTATTGATTCATGGATAAAGGCGGGTTCACGAGAGTTGAATTTTGATCCCGATGGATATTCAAATGCTTGGCTTTCAGAAGGTTTGGTATACAGTTTAAACGTAGGAAGCACCGATCAGAGAATCGAGTTGCTCACCCCGGATAGAAGCAGTAGCAGTATTGCTCAAACGACATTAAATCAAGAAGTATTGCGCATTTCCTCAATGGTACATCTTTCTTCGGAAGAAAACGAGCGTAGCGTAATGGTCCCCATACAGGTTGCACGCTCTTTATTGAATAGGGAAACATACATAAGTAATATTGCCATAAAAGGTAAGGTAGAATCGAGTTGGTATCAAGGCAAATTAAATGAACAACTCAAACCATTGGGCTTAAAAGCCTTGAATAGGCAAGAACAAAATGAAACCATGTACAAAATGTTCAATACTGAAAAATGGTTTTCCTTTGCCTTGTTGGTATTTGTGTTACTTTTAATTAGTTTCAACTTATACGGGGCTTTGCGTATGATGCGTATAGATAAAAAGGAAGATCTTTACATTTTAAATGCTATGGGTTTAAGATCAAAAAAGACCCTTCAAATTTTTCGGTGGGAAGCTTTTTTTGTTGCAGGACTAGGAACTTTTTTGGGCTTGTTTTTGGGAATAATCCTAATAATTCTCCAACAAAAATTTGGATTAATTACCACACAGGCAACTTTTGAAATGGTATATCCTGTGTCATTGCGTATTCAGGATATTTTATTGGTGATGCTCTTAAATACGAGTTTGGGGTTTTTAGTAAGCATGGGTAATTGGGGGATAATTTCCGAGGAAAACGGAAATAGGTAGATATTTTTTGGGGATTTCGGCAGAGATATAAAAGGGATTTCTCAAAACAAATTGGAAGTTGAATAACGTAGGTATAGCGGCCTACTATTTAAAAGTATAATTTTGCACCATGAGTTTTTTACTGGTGGGATTGGGAAATCCGGGAGTTGAGTACGATAAAACCAGACATAATATTGGCTTTGACGTTTTAGATGCTTTTGCCAAAAAATATGAAGGTCAATTTGAGCCGGTTAAACACGGTTGGTTATGTCAGATACGCATTAAAGGGAAGATAGTGTATTTGTTAAAGCCGAATACGTATATGAATTTATCGGGAAAGGCTGTTTCCTATTGGATGCAACAGTACAAGATAAAATTAGAACATGTTTTGATCGTTTTAGACGATTTGGCGATAGATTTATCTGCGTTGCGGTTGAGGTTAAAAGGAAGTGATGGAGGACATAATGGCCTTAAAAGTATAGACATGTCATTGGGCACCCAGCAATACGCACGCTTGCGATTTGGCATTGGAAACAATTTCCCCCGAGGAAAACAAGTAGATTTTGTATTGGGAGTCTGGAAAAAGGAAGAGGAAGTTCCTGTTTTAGAGGGAATTGATAAATCTTTGTTGTTGATGGAAGGCTTTTTGCAAGAACAAAAAGCGGTATCGGCATAATTATAAAGAAGACTATTCGGGAAAAGGGAATTTTTGCGCAGGTAAATCTTCTATTGCACTTCGATTAGAAAGAGCGATTGGTTTTAACCCAATCTTGTATATAGGAAGCGATTTCTGAAGTATCGGTTCCAGGAGGAAATAGGCGTGCAACACCTAGATTATTGAGTTCGGTTGCTTCGTTATCGGGAATAATTCCGCCGCCAGTAAGGAGTACATCGTTTAAGCCTTGGTCTTTCATTAGTTGTAAGATTCTAGGAAAAACGGTATTGTGAGCTCCACTTAAAATACTTACGCCGATTGCATCTACGTCTTCTTGGAGGGCTGTTTGAACAACCATTTCAGGAGTTTGACGCAAGCCTGTATAAATGACTTCCATGCCGGCATCTCGAAGTGAAGCAGCAATTACTTTGGCACCGCGATCGTGTCCGTCGAGACCTACCTTAGCAATCAACACTCTAATGGGGCGATTCATGGTGCAAAGATACACAAAAGAGGGGATAATGTGATTTAGAAGACCTTTTGAGAGGGGCTTACAGTAGTTAAAATAAAGGAATTAACTAGACAATTACTTTACCATCTATGACCCGCAGCGCGTGATGGAATGTGTCGCGAGTAAGGCAGATTTCCAAGTCTTCCGAAGCATTCAAACTGCTAATTCTTTTGGCGTGAGAAGCCTTTTTAATGATTTCAAGCAAGTTGACTTGATGTTGTTGATATAGGGAAATGGCAATATATGTTGCGTCATTTTCGATTTCAAAACCTTTTTGAACCAGGTGTTCGGCAAGTTCACCCGCGAATAGGGTGTCTTCTACATTCACAACATCTTTCCAACCAGAGCAAAAGAGCACAACATCTTGATTTTGGCTTTCTAGGAATGTAAGGGTGGCTTTTATATTTCGGTAAGAGGCAACGAGCACATGTTGGGCGTTTTCAGACATAGAAATGGCACGGGTGCCATTGGTTGTTGTCATAACAATATCGCGATTACCTACAATGTCGGCGGTGAACTCTCTTGGAGAATTTCCTAAATCAAAACCATCTACTTTTTCGCCGTTTCTTTCGCCTGCTTTTAGAAAGGATGAGCTTGCGCGTGATGCGGTTTCAACGTCTCGTACGGGAAAAAGGGCATTGGCACCTTGTTCCATTGCCACGGTCATAGTGCTGGTTGCTCGCAGGATATCAATGACAACAACAATTTTATTTTGAATTTCGATAATGCTGGATTCGAACATCGATGGAGAAAGGAGGGTGGTGATTTTCATAATGAGTTAGAACCTTTGATAGTCAAAGATACAAAAGGAAGCTCAGGACTGCAGCCTTAAAGTAAATATCAGGTTGTATATTTGCGCCATGAAAGCCGGAGTGGTCATTTTTATTGGGTTAAAAATGGAAATATTCTCCCCCAAAAACGCGGCATAAAACTAAAAAACAAGTAAATTTATGTGGAAATTGATAAAGGATATTTATTATCACCCCCTAAACGAAAACAATAAATATAATGCAGTCTGGCGTTTTTTTTGGTGGCAATTAAGATCAAGAATTTTAAAGCGACCTATTTTAGTTCCATTTACAGAAAAAAGCAGTTTTTATTGTGTAAATGGATTTACAGGATTAACAGGTAATATATATTTCGGATTAATGGAAATGCAAGAAATGGCTTTCTTGTTACATTATACCAGAGATGACGATAATTTCTTTGACATAGGTGCAAACGGAGGGGCTTTTTCTATATTGGCTATACAACATAGCTTAGCAGAGGTACACGCATTTGAACCACATCCACAAACATTTGAACTATTAGAAAAAAACGTTTCTAGTCAAAGCAGGAAACATAAGGTTTATCTCCACAATATAGCACTTGGGAACAAAAATGGCCATGTTAATTTTACAACGGAATTTGATACAGAAAATCATATTGCAACGGTTGAAGATACAAATGTAATTCCAGTTCAAATGACTACATTAAATGAGCTTAATTTGAATGTACCAACCATTATCAAAATTGATGTGGAAGGTTTTGAATGGAATGTTTTGCAGGGAGCCTCCAATATTTTTGAGAGCGAAAAATTAATGGCAGTTATAATTGAGTTGAACCGTTCAGGTATGAGATATGGCTTTAATGATAATGTGATTGATGATTTTTTGAGAAATAAAGGATTAATACCTTGTTCATACGACCCAATTAATCGTAATATTAAAGAGTTGGAGAAGGGAAAGGTTCAAAATGCTATTTATTTAAGAGATATAGAACAAAGTATTGAAAGAGTAAAAGGGGCACCGATTGTTACATTGTCCAACGGTAAAAAGATTTAAGAAAAGATTAATACAGAAACTAGAAGATACAAAAGGAAGCTCAGGACTGCAGCCTTAAAGTAAATATCAGGTTGTATATTTGCGCTATGAAAGCCGGAGTGGTCATTTTTCCTGGGTCCAATTGCGACCAAGATCTTATAAACGCATTGCGACAAAACCCTGAAGCAGAAGTACTTGAGCTGTGGCATAAAGACACAGATTTACAGGGATGTACCCACATATTTATTCCCGGTGGATTTAGTTATGGGGATTATTTGCGTAGCGGAGCCATCGCAAAGTTAAGTCCTATCATGGAGTCCGTTAAAGTTCATGCGGCTGCAGGAGGTTTTGTAATGGGTATTTGCAATGGTTTTCAAGTATTAACCGAAAGTGGATTGCTGCCTGGAGCCTTACTACGAAATGATACGATGAAATTTGTGTGTAAAAATGTGCATTTAAAAACCGCCACAACGAACACACAACTCACCAACTCCTTAAAAGAGGATCAGATATTAAAAATTCCGATTGCACACGGCGAAGGACGTTATTATGCCGATGCAAATACAATGGAATCTTTGAAAGCCAACGATCAAATAATATTTCAGTATTGTGAAGAGGACGGTACCGTTTCGGACGAATCTAATCCGAATGGAAGCCTTGATAATATTGCAGGAATTTGTAATGAAGGAAGAAATGTTTTTGGAATGATGCCACATCCAGAACGTTGTGCCTTTGATTGGTTGTTAAATTTAGATGGGTTGGAGCTCGCTCTGCTCGCAGGTGGACGCTCCGCAGGATAGAAGGTCTTCGATCTATATGGACCCTTCGTTAGTGGGGTGATCGCTTTGATTGCGGTTGGGAGATCATTAGTTGGGTTGGAGTTTATTTGTGTATCGATAAAGAATAAAAAGAGTAACGTAACAATTATATAAAAATACAGATTATGAATATTAGCACTCAGATTAATAATAACGTTTTGACCATTACCATTGCTCGAGAGACTAAAATGAATGCGCTGAATATTGCTACCTTGCAAGAAATTAAGTCGGCTGTATTAGAAGCTCAAGAGAATGCAGAGGTTCATGGTATCATCTTAACAGGTTCTGGCTCAAAAGCATTTGCTGCGGGAGCAGATATTTCAGAATTTGCAAATTTTGGAGTTGAAGAAGGTACTAAAATGAGTGCAGATGGTCATGATGTGATGAATACTTTGGAACGCAGTTGTAAGCCGATAATTGCAGCGGTAAATGGTTTTGCACTAGGTGGGGGATGCGAATTGGCTATGGCCTGTCACATCCGGATTGCAAGTACCAATGCGAAATTCGGTCAACCAGAAGTCAATCTTGGTGTTCCTCCTGGTTATGGTGGAACCCAGCGTTTGGTGCAGTTAGTGGGAAAGGGAAGGGCTTTGCAATTATTGTTGACCGCAGATGCCATTTCTGCAGATACGGCCTTAAATTATGGTTTAGTAAACGAAGTGGTTGAACAAGAGAACTTGTTAACGCGTTGTGAGGAAATTTTGACTAAAATCGGCAGTAAAAGTCCAAGTGCGGTGCAGAAAGTAATAGCCTGTGTAAATACCTACTTTTTAGATGGTGAAGATGGCATGGCTAAAGAAATACAGGAATTCGGAGATGCTTTTGGAACTGAAGATTTTAAAGAAGGTACAAGGGCGTTTTTGGCTAGAGATAAGGCGAACTTTAGGTAGGGTGGTCGATTCGCTCAGGGTTGACCATGTCTTGGGTTAGATGAACCTTACGCTGGTTTTACAGCCTTCGGCTTAGGTGGGTGTTTCGGACATTTGATTGCCTTCGAGCTATGTGGAGGATTCTTGGGTAGGCAGCCTTGGAGTTGGATAATGGATCCAAGGCTTATTTTTGTAATACAGAGGTTTAAACAGATAAAATGGGAAAGATTTTAATAATTAATGGCCCCAACCTCAATTGGGTCGGAAAACGTGAACCAGAGGTTTATGGTTCCGAGTCTTTAGAAGTGTATTTGAATGGTTTGGGATCGGATATTGAAATCATTTTTACGAATTTGGAAGGCGTTATCATAGATGCCCTTCAGAGAGCTGAAGAGTCGCTAGATGTTGCGGGTGTTATCATAAATGCAGGTGGATATTCACATACTTCTGTGGCCATTTCAGATACGATACGTGCGATGAATAAACCCGTTATAGCGGTACATATAAGTAATATTTTTAATCGAGAAGAGTTGCGGCACCGTGATTTAATAGCTGCCGCCAGTAAGGGATTCATTGGCGGATTTGGATTGGATTCTTATAGATTTGGCTTGGAGGCATTAAGGGTACTTTTGAATAAAAATTTGCAGTAATACTAACTTGGGGAAATACGTGATAACGCAATTAACTTTTTTGTTGTTTTAACCGTTAAGCCTATTCTCTTTTATGCCAAGGTCTTTTTAAAATGGTCGCTCCTTCCCTTTTTGTAATAAGTGCAAAAAGTTACAATCAATTTAATTGCGTTTTTCGCTTAAACCCGCCCTATTGACGTACTTTTGCGGTTTAAAACTCCTTTAGGCACCATTTTTGTTGTGTGACTGAAGAGGCGGAGCTATACGAAAAACCCAGTAGAAACCATAACATGTTTACCTTTAATTATAAAGTCCTATTAGGCTTCTCATTATTTTGTGTCAGCGTGATAAGTCTGCAAGCGCAAATTTCAAGTGGAAAAACCAAAGCGAGTGACTATACAGACCAAGAGATTTCCCAAATGATCGATAAGGCTGAATCTGCGGGACTGTCAGAATCACAGGTTGTAGAAATTGCTCGCGCTAGGGGCATGTCTGAAATGGAGATAGCCTCTTTTAGGGAAAGAGTAATGAAGTTGAAAAATGTACCCGCAACGGTAAATTTAAATCAAGCAGCGGCGTTAAATGCACTTCCCCCGAAAGGAAAAGAAGACCATACTATAGGAAATGCAGATGTACCGAGTACTGCAGAATTGAACAGAAAAGCGGGTGATGAGGTACCGCTAGTTCCCGAAAAAAGAGAGCATAAAATGAAATTGGAGGCATCTGATTTTGTTGCCACCAATTGGGATATTAGTAAAATTTTCGACGAAAAACGGTTTCCGGCATATACAAACGGTCGGGCGTTGAAGGCTCCAGACCAGTATATAATTGGTGTGGGCGACGAAATTAGCGTTACGGTTTTTGGGAATAGTTACTTCAATAAAGTGAGTCGCGTAGATGAGCGCGGACGCATTGATTTGGGAACGTCCTTGGGTAAAGTGTATGTGAAAGGCCTTGCATTTGGTAAACTAGAGAAGGTTTTAAACGCCGCCATCGGCCAGAAAATAAATCTAAGCGGCAACGAACTGGAAATAGATTTGTCCTTTTCGCGACAGGTATCCATTAATGTAACGGGCGAAGTTCAACGTCCGGGAACGTATCAAATACCCGCAGCAAATACGGTCTTCAATCTATTAGTTTTATCGGGGGGACCTACGGAAAACGGAAGCATTCGGGATGTTGAAGTTGTTAGAGGTGGTCGCGTAGCCTACCGTTTTGATGTGTATGAATATTTGGTTAATCCTCAGAACAATTTATTTCTGGAAGATGGGGATTTTATTGTGGTGAAACCCGTTAAGAAGAGGGTTGTTTTGAAAGGAGGAGTTTTACGCGGGGGAAGGGTGGAGCTTTTGGAAAAAGAAGGTTTGGTTGAAGCTTTGAAATATGCGGGTGGTTTTTCTACTCGTGCCGATGCCTCGCGCATTACGTTGTCGCGTTTGAACGGCATAAATCGCAGTTTGTATACTTTGGATTATACGAATACCGATGCATCGAAGTTGCCGGCTTTGTTGGATGGAGATGAGTTGTTTGTGTTCCAGCAAGGCGAAGATGTTCAAAACCAGGTAAAGGTGGAGGGTGAGGTATACTTCCCTGGAAGCTTTGCGCTTTCGGAAGGCTTGCGGATGGATCAGTTGTTGGCGCAAGCAGGCGGATTTACGCCAGAGGCTAATCGCGAAATGGCTTTTGTTATCCGCACAATATCCGACGGTTCGGTGGAGTACATCCGGTTGCCATTGGAAGGTGCGGAAATGAGAAATTTCGAGTTACAAAACAAAGATCAATTAGTAGTATTTTCTAAGTCGCGTTTTCGCGATGTTTTTGAGGTGGAGGTACGAGGAGAGGTACGCAATCCTGTACGTATTGCGTATAAAAAAGGCCTAAGTTTAGGGGTTCTGTTGGATTATGCCGGTGGTTTGAAATACAGTGCCGATGCTACGGAAGTGGAAATTTTGAGGAGCAGCGTATTTACAGAGACGTTTAATAATGGGGACCGCAATAAGACGGAACGTATAAAAGTGGATTTGTCCAAAGGCGGCGATTTTAACGATATTCCTTTGCTGGAGGAAGACATCGTTTTAGTGCGCAAAGTGTCAAATTTAGACGATCGCATAGGGGTGAGCATTACGGGTGAGGTGTTTCATCCCGGTGTTTTTATTTTGGGGAAAAACGAAAATCGCGTGGGTGATTTAATTCGGTATTGCGGAGGAATAACCGAGTTTGCCTATGCCGATGCGGCACAATTATACCGAGCAGATGGTTCGCAATTGGTGTTCGATTTAAACAGTGTATTGCGAAGCAAAAGCAGCGCTTTTAATTACCATTTGCAAAATGGCGACCGATTGGTGGTGCCCTTATTGCAGGATTTGGTGATTTTACCCAACACGGATACATTGTTAAATAAAACGAATATTTATGCACCGTTTCATGCGGGCAAGAGGGCTGGGTATTATTTAAGGAATTATTCTTTGGGATTTGACAAACAACATCGCAAACGGTTGTTGTACTTGCAGGAACCAGGCGGACAGATCAAGCGTTCGCGTCATTATGGGTTGTTTGTGCTAACGCCGAAGGTAAAGGCGGGCTCAAAGATCTATTTTCAACCTGTGGCGGAGAAAAAGATCAAGAAAGAGGAATCTAAGGAAAAAACAGACTGGAATAGAGTTATTGAAAACTTCACCGTCAAGCTTACAGGTATTGCTACATTGTGGGTTTTGTTAAGCCGCATTTAAACAGAAAAAATGGATCAAAATAACCGGGCACCAATAATATATCAGGATGATGAGATATCCTTAAGGGATTTAGTTTTAAAGGCGCGCGAGTGGATTGCAATACTAAAGTCCAAGTGGTTACACCTATTAATAGCAGGTATTTTTGGAGCTGCATTAGGTTTTACTTATGGGAAACTAAAGACGGTGCATTTTACGGCTGAGCTGGTCTTTGTAACGGCGGAGGCGGAGAAGGGCGGACTCGGAAAATTGAGTGCCTTGGGCTCGCAATTTGGCTTTGATTTAGGTGGTGGCAGTTCGGGAGCTTTTGGCGGCGATAATTTGTTGGAATTGATGAAAAGCCGTCGTTTGGTGGAACAGACTTTGTTTGACAGCCTGGAGCATGAGGGCCGTCGATATCGGTTATTGGAATATTATTTATTGCGCGATTCTTCTTCTCGGGGGAAATCGGAAATGCCGCCGGTAGACTTAGGTGGTATTGCAGTGCGTGAAGACTGTGGGTTCCGTCAAGATTCTTTGTTGAAGGAGGTGTACGATTTGATAACAAAGAAGGCTTTGGTAGTGGAAGCTCAGGATAAAGATTTGGCATTTAAAAAAGTTACATTTACAGACATCGATCCGATTTTTGCGAAGAATTTCGTGGAGCGGTTGACCGAGAATGTGACTGCATTTTACTTGGAAACCAAGACTCGCCAGTCGCGTGAAAACATCCGAATGTTGGAGAAAAAGGCAGACAGTATTGAGGGGGTATTACAATCGAAGATGGTATCTGCGGCGGTTCAGCGGGACCAGAATCAGTTTCTAACCAATGCACAGGGAACGGTTCAGATGGTGAAGCAGCAGATGGAGGTTCAGATGTTAACGACGATGTATGGGGAAGTGGTGAAGAATTTGGAGTTGTCGAAGACGATGGCGGCGATAGAGGAGCCTTTGATACAGGTTATTGATGTGCCGCGGTATCCGTTGGATAAGATAATGGCAAGTAAAACTAAGGGCTTAATTTTGGGTGGAATAATTGGAGTTTTGGTAATGTTGGTTTTGGTATTGGTTTTTGAGGGTAATATATTTCGTGAATTTGAAAAAAATGATGATATGGTTGTTCGTAATACATGATAATCAAAATTAAATCACTCTCAAATTTATAACG
>CBFHGY010000005.1:0-54638 GCA_965655465.1 Bacteroidia bacterium
CCATTTGGAAACGGCGTTCTAAGGCACCGTCTTTTTCAATATATTGGCGGTATTCATCTAAGGTGGTGGCTCCTATGCATTGGATTTCGCCTCTTGCGAGAGCGGGTTTGAACATATTAGAAGCATCGAGCGAACCAGACGCTCCACCTGCACCCACGATGGTATGTATTTCATCGATGAATAAGATTACATCTTCGGCTTTCTCCAGTTCCATCATAAGGGCTTTCATGCGCTCTTCGAATTGCCCTCTGTACTTGGTGCCCGCAACCATACTCGCCAAATCTAAACTAACTACCCGTTTATTAAACAGCACCCGAGATACTTTTCTTTGGGTGATGCGCAAAGCCAATCCTTCGGCAATAGCGGTTTTACCCACACCGGGTTCTCCGATTAAAACGGGATTATTTTTCTTACGGCGTGATAAAATTTGGCTCACGCGTTCGATTTCTTTTTCTCTACCTACAATAGGATCTAACTTACCTTCTTCTGCAGCCTTGGTTAGGTCGCGACCAAAATTATCTAAAACGGGAGTTTTTGATTTGGTTTTAGCTTTAGAAGCTGACTGCGCCTTTTGTTCCTCGCGATAATATTCTTCAGGCGTTTCTCCATCGTCGTTGGAGGCTTCTCCACGAATCGTATCTATTCCTTCTTCCAAGGCGCTTTTAAATACGTCGTAACTCAATCCATATTGGGCTAAAACTTTAGAGGCCACATTGTCTTCATCTCTTAAAATTGAGAGCAATAAATGTTCGGTACCGATCAGATCCGTTTTGAAAATTTTCGCTTCCAAATAGGTAATTTTCAGGGCTTTTTCAGCCTGTTTGGTCAAGGGAATATTACCTAAATTGCTGGTTTTGGTAGCCGTTCCCCGAATAGCATCTTCGATACTCTTTTTAAGTCGTAAGGACTCGATATCTAAGACGCGCAGCGTTTGAAACGCTTTTCCTTCGCCTTCCCGGATAATTCCGAGAAGCAAATGTTCACAACCGATATAGTCGTGGCCTAATCGAATGGCCTCTTCCCGGCTGAATTGTATCACTTCTTTAACGCGTGGTGAAAACTTAGCTTCCATAATCTTCTTCAAATATAATTATTAGTTTTTCGAATTGCTATTAGCCTCTGACAAGTGGCGTATATTTAGGACAAACGGCAGATTAAAACGAATTGGCTATGCCGTAAAGATAATTCCGATAGGAGGGTAAACAAGAATTCCGGTATAACTCTTGACGGAACTCCTGTGCTCGCGATGTGTCTTTAATTCGTGAGAAAAAAGAGGTTTTACAGGCTAAGAAAACAGCGTTTTCCAGACTTGCAACAAAGGGATTTTGAAGTAAATTCAAATGTAGTGCAGGTCCCAAGAACTCCATTACTTCCTGAATTTGCTGCGTATTTGCTCCAAATCGCACTAAAATAGGCAATGGTTCCATCGCAAAGGGCATCAAATACTCAAGGGGCTCCTCTTTCAACACTTCAAACCAATCTTGAACCAAATCAGATTGTAGGGCTCCCGTTTTCAACATTTGATGGATGAATTTCGCAGCCCATACCCGACCGTTTATAATAGGAAAATAATTTTTATCGGTTGGGTATCGAGACAGGGCCTCACTCCATTTGCGCATCATTTGTACATTTCCATCGAGGTAATACCCGGTTAAAATTACCGATTTTTTAAAGGTTTCCTGTTCCAAATTCTGCGGATCCATTTCCGCTACAAGCCGGTTATAATATAAATCTTTGTGTAAGGTATCGTAATCCACAAAAGAATGTAAAATCCAATTTCTCAATACGGGGTTATTGGCGATGAAATTCAGTTCATGATCTTTAAAATTGCGGAATCGCAGACTCTCCCCAATATGATTTAGGAGGTAACCTTTCAAATAAAATTCCATTAATTCGGCATCGTTTAAGTTCAAGCGTTCAAAAAACGCAACCCAAGACTGCACTTTGGTCTGAGCAATATTCTTCCGAGCCCAAGTAATCAATTGCAAAATACTGGGAATATGCCGTTGAAGAGCATTTTCACGCACTAATTGAAAATCCAAGTCAGACACCCGCGAATGGTCCAAACGAAATTTCTTGGAGGTTTCAAATTCAACCTCTACTTCCCACAATGCCGGTGCAACCAGTGTAATTTTCTTCATGCTATATCTGCAATTTATGGCATCCTGATTTGAATTACTAAACGGATTCCGCAATGTTTTAGGATATTTATCAAACGAAAATGTGAAAAACTATTTCGTTTGTAGAAGTTTTTTTGAAGCTCGAAAATATCGACCTTTGGAAGGTTATGGAAAACACGAAGATTCCTAATTCTTCCAATAAGAAAAAAGTAATTCCCAAAGAATTTTTCGACGATCGTATGGGGCGTATGCCGCCAAACGCTCGTGAATTGGAAGATGCCGTATTAGGGGCTATGATGTTGGAACGCGAAAAGATTTTTCAGGTTATCGATATCCTTACTAAAGACCATTTTTACGACCCTAAAAATCAAATCATTTTTGAAGCCATCGAAACCTTATACAAGGCGGGAGACACCGCGATTGATTTACTTACGGTTTCGAATTATCTTAAGAACCATAAATTACTCGAAATTTCGGGTGGTTATATGTACTTGGCGCAACTAACGAACAAGGTAACCTCTGCCGCCAATATTGAATTTCATGCACGTATTTTAACCCAAAAATTCATTCAGCGATCACTTATTAAAGTGGCGGGTGAGATTCAATTTAATGCCTACGATGACACGGAAGATTCTTTCGAGTTGTTGGATGATTCCGAAGCCAAGTTATACGAAATTAAAAATGCGGGACTTAAGCGTAATTATCAAGAAATTAGCACGTTGATTGGCAATTCCTTGAAGGATATCGAGGCGCGAATGAACAGCGAAAACAACGGAATCACCGGTGTTGCTTCTGGTTTTAGCGATATCGATCGTATTAACGGCGGATGGCAACCCTCAGATTTGGTCATCCTTGCTGCCCGTCCTGCAATGGGTAAAACAGCCTTTGCTTTGAGTTTGGTGCGCAACGCCGCGATTGACCATAAAAAGAGTGTAATGGTTTTTTCACTAGAAATGGCCGACATTCAGCTTGTGAATCGTTTGATCTCCGCAGAAGCTCAAGTTCCTGGAGAAAAAATTAAAAAAAGCAGCCTCTCTGAAGAAGAATGGATCCGACTTCAAAACCAAACTACGGTTTTGGGGGAAGCTAAAATTTTTATCGACGATACACCCCAGTTGAATATTTTTGATTTGAATGCAAAGTGCCGTAGAATTGCTTCCCAACAAGGGTTGGATATGGTAGTTGTGGATTATTTGCAATTATTGCGCGCCGATGTTAAGTCACAAGGAAATCGAGAGCAAGAAATTGCCTTTATTTCCCGTTCCTTGAAAGGTTTGGCTAAAGATTTAAATATACCCATAATTGCGTTGGCGCAATTAAGTCGCGAAGTAGAAAAACGTGCAAACAAAAGACCTCAATTATCCGATTTGCGTGAATCTGGTTCTATCGAACAAGATGCCGATATGGTAATGTTCCTATACCGAAACGAGTATTATGAAAAAATGGGTATGGATAGCGAAGCTCCTTCTGATTCTGATGATTTAGACGCTGATATCAAAGGTCTAACTGAGGTAATCATTGCAAAGAACAGGCATGGAACAGTGGGTTCAGCCTTCTGTAAATTCATTGGAGAATATTCTAAGTTTCAGGATTTAGATCATTACGAACGTGATATGATCCGCCAGAAAAACCCTGAATATGGTTACAGTCCCGATACTCCTGTTCAAACCACCAAAGTATTGCCTTCCAAAATGAATCGAGATCAGGATATATACAATCAACCGGGCAGTGCCTCTCCGTTTGATGACGGTCCGTCTAACTTTCCTGATAAGGGATCTTGGAGCGGAGGCATTCAACCGCCAACGGGTCCCAGTTTCTTCCCTCCGAATATTACGGAAGAATAATCCGAAATATTCCTCAAGAATATACAACAAAAGAGGCGGCCCCATATGACCGCCTCTTTTGTGTTTGTTAATTTATGATTCGATTATTCTTCGCTTTTTTCGGCCTTTGACGGAAGTTTTACCGCAAATATTTTGTCTTCTCCAGACTTGGTTTTGCCTTCCACGACGATAGCTCCACTTAAATTAGAAAACATCGATATTGCACCTTGTGGTGAATAAACGCGCTCATTATTAATATGGGTAATTACAAATCCCTTGGGTATGCCTGCTGATTCGAACGCGCCCTTATCTAGGTTCTCTACTTTAGCTCCTCCTTTTATTTTGAGCTTTTCGCGTTCTTCCTTAGAAACTACTCCCAAGTTCAATCCCATATAGCTTTTTGCATTGGCGGGAGCCGCAGCACTTAGCTTCGTTTCTCCGTCTTTACTTAATAAGGTAGCGTTAAGCTCTTTAATCGATCCCGATCTGCGCAGCGTGATGGTAATTTTATCACCGGGGCGGTATTTACCTACTTTTTCTTGCAATTTGCTCGAGCTGTTCACTTCTTCGCCATCGATCTTCAAGAGTACGTCGTCCTTTTTTACACCTGCTTTATCGGCAGAACCGCCTGCGACCACATCGGCGATATACACACCTTTTAAGTCGGGCAAATTCTTTTGTTCGAGTAATTCTTGACTTACATCTTGAATTGAAACGCCCAAAATAGCCCTTTGAACTTTACCGTATTTCATGATGTCGTTCACAACCTTTTTCATCAAATTAACGGGTACTGCGAAGCCATATCCCGCATAAGAGCCGGTTTGAGACGCAATAGCCGTATTTATACCTATTAACTCTCCGGATACATTGACCAAAGCTCCCCCAGAATTACCAGGATTAATAGCAGCATCTGTTTGAATGAAATTTTCAATGGCATATTGATTTCCTTGAGAACGCAATAAATCAATGTTTCTTCCCATCGCACTTACGATCCCTAAGGTAACAGTACTGTTCAAATTGAATGGATTTCCTACAGCGACTACCCATTGGCCTACTTTTACATCGTCTGAGTTCCCTAATTTCAAGAAAGGCAAATCGCTATCTGAAATCCGCAATACCGCCAAATCGGTATTTTTATCTGTACCCACCAATTCTGCGATATAACTGCGTTTATCATTCAAAACCACCTCTATTTTATTGGCATCGGCGACTACGTGATTATTCGTAACAATATAACCATCTTCTGAAATAACCACTCCGGAACCGGAGGCCATTTTAGGACCTGGACTGTCGAATCGAAAATTGGGGCCGTTGAAAAACTCAAAGGGATCGAAAGGTGTTCCATTTTGGGGTTGTCGTGACTGACTTCCGCCAGAGGTAGTTTTGATATGAACCACTGCAGGATTCGCTATTTCTGCTACTCCCGTAAAATCAAATCCAGGAGAGCTGCTCAATGCCGCGTATCGCGCCATTTGGGCACTGGCGGTTTGATATTGGTCGGAATTCGAGCGCTTAAATAATTGGGGCGCTAATGCGTAAAAACCGAATAAACTGATAAGTCCTCCTACCAAACCGGCAAAAACCAAGTTAGCAATTGTGTGTTTTTGAAAAAATCTTGACTTCATCATAGTTAAATTTAGCATTTTTAGTTTGAAAACAACGCAAAAATCGATTCCTTCCTTTAATTTGCATAACAAATCGTTTACCTTTTTCGATAAAGTCGTATAGATAGTCCGTGAAATGCCTAGGCAATCAACAACAACACTTCCACCCATTGAACGCTTGCAACAAGGCGAAAGGGAGGTACTCATTGAACTTTACAGGGAAAACGAACGAATGGTACGCAAATACATAACCGAAAATAATGGCACTGCAGATGATGCAGAAGACCTCTTACAGGATGCTTTGGTTGTGTTGTGGCAGAACGCGCGTAAGCCCAATTTTGAATTACATGCAAAAATTAGCACCTATTTGTTTGCAATAATTCGCAACCAGTGGCTGAAGACTTTAGAAAAACGCAAACGAGAAAATGGCTCTTTGGAAGTCGCCGGGGAAGGTCCTACAAGTTTCCCAAATGAAACCCAAATGGATCTTAAAATTGTACGAGATTATCTCAACGATATGGGTGATTTATGTCGCAAGGTGCTTTTGATGTACTATTTCGATGGTTTCGATATGCAAACCATTGCCTCTGCAAATAATTTAGCCAACGCCGATACTGCAAAATCTAAAAAGTATCAGTGTTTAAAAGAATTAGGCAGCCGCATCAAATCTAAGTTTAACGCAACCGATTTTTTGAGATGATGAACGAGATAGACGAACGCATTATCCGTTACTACGACCAAGAGATGTCGGCTGCCGAGGTGGAACAATTCATGCAGGAAATAACCACTGATGCACAATTAAAGCAGGAATTTGAATTTTATGGAACCGTCATAGAAGGCATTCGCGATGAAGGGGCAATTGAATTGAAGGAGTACATCAAAGAACATTTGCAAACTGATGAACTCAGTTCTCAAAGCAATTTATGGATGTATGCCGCAGCGAGCGTCACGTTATTGCTGCTGAGTTATTTTGCCATATATTCCTATTTAGAAACAGGTAACATTCAAGAAGCTGCTGAAATTATAACACTTAAAGACGAAAAATCCGATAAGTTTAAATTCTGGAAACGCAATAAAAACAAAACGGCAATTCAAAATCTCGATACCACATCGATATATAAAGACTCCTTGTTGGCATTAGAGCAAAAAAGAAATTCCGATTCAAGTGTATTATTAGCCATGGAGATTGTAGAGGAAGATGACGACAAGATAACGGAAAACTACAGCGCTGAAATGGCCCCTGCACCAGAAAATCCCCTACCCCGAGCTATCCTAATTACTCAAGTTTCTGTAATTCCGATTAAACTTATGTCGACCGAGGTGGTGGCTGAATCCTCACTTGACATGGGAACCCAAACCCGTCAAATGAATAAGGTACAAGGGGTTCAAATGGGTAAAGAAAGAAATAAAGCAGACGAATTACAAGTAAATGGAGCCGAACGACTTAAAAGCAAGTCTACGACAGCGGTTACCACTAAAAAAACGAGTGATTCCTACCCCGCTACAGCCGAGTTCGAAAAAAAGACTGACACGGCACAGCTTAAAAAAAGCATAGCCATGCCTAAATCCAAACCAACCCGTTTTAAGCTCATGCATTTCGAAGATGAAAAAGGCAAACCTCATGCGATAGTCACAAAAAGCGGCAATGAAATGATCGTTTCAATTTATAATATTTGGGGTGAAAATCCATTGGTCTTCGAAATCAATCAAGAATTCTACCTCGATTTAGGAACCTCCGAAAACAATACGGCAAAGGAACCTTCAAGAATATGGAAATTACCGATAAGCTCAGGAAATTATGAAAATATTGATTGGGTTACTAATAAGCGCATTATAGAACAGATTCGGAATTAATTTTTAATGGAAATACCCTTTGTAAAATACCAAGGAACTGGCAATGATTTTATATTGATAGATGCCAGAAACCACACCCCTAAATTGGATGTAGCCCATTGGTGCGATCGCCGTTTTGGCATTGGCGCAGATGGTTTAATGTACCTTCAAAACTCTTCAGAAGCCGATTTCGAAATGATTTATTATAATTCGGATGGCAATCTCAGCAGTATGTGTGGAAACGGTGGTCGTTGTTTGGCACATTGGGCAATGGAATTAGGTATTGGGGATGGCAATTCGGTGCATTTTAAAGCTCCGGATGGATTTCATACTGCACAAAAAACATCCAATGGGATTGAACTGAGCATGAATCCAGTTCCCCAGATAAACACCATTAATTCCACCGATGTTTCATTAGACACTGGATCCCCGCATTTTGTTCGGAAATGCCTTGATATACCAGGAAATTTCGTAGAACAAGCGCGGGATATTCGCCAATCTGCAACGTATAAAACAGCCGGTATAAATGTAAATTTCTATCAAGAAATCAATAAAAACCACTTAAAATGCCGCACGTTCGAACGCGGAGTAGAAGACGAAACACTTAGCTGCGGAACTGGTGTTACTGCAGTTGCTTTAGCCTATGCTCGAGAACAAGGTTTATCAAACGGGAAGATTGAAATTGAAACCCAAGGAGGAATCCTTCACATTTCCTTTCAAAGTGCGGAGGATGGTTCCTATACCCAAATTTCACTTGAAGGACCTGCACAATTCGTTTTCAAGGGTTTCATTGATTAGTGAAAACAACCTACCCTAAGGGTGCTCATGTAATAATTTAAGGAAGCTTATAATTGCGCTATATCCTAAAAAAATATTACGCTTTATATTTCAAAAGATACACAGACGCAGAGAATTCTTATAATCGATCTAAAGTGATAGGATTATATGCCCCAAAGATTTTTCTCTAGATAGCCGCCCAGTAACGCGTTGACTATTTAATAAAAAGGGCGATCTGAATCAGACCGCCCTTTAAACCAAATTAAATTCAGAATTAGTTCTTCAATAATTTACCGGTATGTTTTGTACCATCTGCACCGATTACCTTTACGAAGTAATAGCCATTACTTAAGCTCTCGATATTGATGTTCAATTTGTTTTCACCTTTGTTGCCGTTGTAAGTACCAGACAATACTACTTGTCCATTTAAATTCAATACGCTGTATTGACTTGCGCC
Organism: Bacteroidia bacterium; assembly: GCA_965655465.1. Classification (GTDB taxonomy): domain Bacteria; phylum Bacteroidota; class Bacteroidia; order NS11-12g; family UBA955; genus VMCP01. The sequence goes on from CBFHGY010000005.1 coordinate 8,615, forward strand.
TGAAACTGCAGAAGCAAATGTAATTTGTGTTTGGGACGTACTTGGATTCGGAGAAATCTTCACATTTGTAGCGCTTTTGGCTGCAATTTTCTTGGTATTGGTCAATAAATTCTCTGTTTTGAAATATCCACGACCGTGAGTACCTGCGTAAATAGTCATACCTTCCCAAGGTCTCCATTCGTAGCCGCGCAATTCAAATACAGGCACACGCGCTAAACCATCGTTTGCTTCATCCCAAGTTGTACCACCATTTTCTGTAACCCAAATACCCAAATCAGTACCAATAACAATACGTTTTGCATCATCTACGTCGATTACGGCATCGTATACAGGCATTGCGGGCAAGTTCCCAGTAATATTAGTAAAGGTTGGATTCTCAGCCAAAGCATCAAAAGATTGCAAAACATAAACAGTACGACCATAAGCACCTAAGGTTATTACCACATGGTTTGGATCTGCTGGATTGATACTAATTCCAGTTACAGTTCTACCGATAATTGCTGGGATATCTAATTTCTTGATTGCAATTTCCTTTGGGATATCGTTGGAACCGGGATTGGCTTCTAAGGTAAATTCTGCGTTGTTCAAATTCTCTAATCTCCACAACGCACCTGTTTTTGCAATAAATAAGTGATCACCATCTGGAGTATAATCCATTTCCACAATGCGATCGTTACCTAAATTATTCGCAACTAAAAACCAATTTACATCCGAAGCAAAATCTGTAGGATTGATTGCGCACCATACTTGATTATTTTTTGCAAGATATAAACGCGATGTTACAGAATCTTTTTCCCACAGGTTGTATGTGGTATAAAAATCTGATTGTACAGTTCCTGTTTGACGGTCATCCCAGAAAGTAGAAGAAGATTGACCGCTATTGGCAGAGCGCACCACACGACCGTAATAGGTAGACATGAATACAATACGAGGATCGATGCGACTAAATTCAACGTCAAAACCGTCACCACCATAAATACTAATAGCTGTTTGTGAAGGCTTTCCGTTAATTGAATTCCCACTGAAATTAATCAATTGTGTTCCATTGTCCTGAGCACCACCAACTACGTGACCCAATTCATTTGCGGCAACATTGTAGAGTTGTAAAGTTGTAAATCCGCGGTTTATGCTCGTCCACGTATTTAAATCCTTAGAAGAGTATAGACCACCGTCACAACCTACGATGCAAGTAGCTGGACTGGTACGCGTATTCCAAGTGATCAAGTGTTTGTCGGCATGCACATATTGACGATTCCAGGGAACATTGAACATGCTTGCCATCTGGCGATATCCATTAATGCTATCCCATTGTGCAAGATCTACTCCTCCTAAAATTACTTTATTTTTATCTGTTGGGAAAACACTGATACAGTTATCATACCAACCTTGACGGTTTGAACCGAAAATATCGTTTGATGAATTTCCTTGCATTAAGACGGTCCATGTTTTTCCACCATCTGTGGTACGAGAAAGATTGCCCAAACTACCATCACCCTTCGCGCCTAAAGCATAAACGGTGTTGATATCTTGAGGAGCAACCGCTAAAGAAGTACGACCACCGGTATTGGCTCCAGTATTCATTGCGGTAAGTGCGGTTGCGTTTGCTTCCTTTTTATAAATAATTCCATTAGAAGTTGCACACCAAACGTTTGCATCTTTATCGATAACCAAGTCGCGAATTACCAAACCGGCAATACGATTTAATTTAACCGGTGTGCTGCTGAAATCCAAATCAAACAGTCCAGATTCTGTAGCTACATAGATGATATCTTTACTTGGATGCGCAACCATAGCATTACACTGCCAAAAACGATTATCCTTTGCAATGTCGAGTAGTGAGAAATCGGTTCCCTCATCATCGCTACTTACAAAAAGTCCAGATCCGTAAAAAGCGGGAGAACCGTTTTTGGTTCCTGCAAGGTTGGTAAATCCACCTTCACCGGTACCGTACACGATTTTTCCACTTCCGGATAATTGGGCCACACAAGTTACATTTAAATTTTCCTGCATATCATTTACAGGAGCCCAGCTTTGACCATACGTGTTTGATCGGAACAACCCACCACTAACACCTCCTGCAAACCAAATTTCAGGTTTGCTTTGATGCATTAAGAATGCGCGAATACGCCCACCCACGTTATCGGGTCCCATACTCTGCCATTCGATTTTTTTATTAAGTCGTTTGGATACGGACTGCATCGCGTCTGCTTGGGCAATTGCCGCAGCAACCCATTCAGGTTCTAAGGTATGGGTTTCTTCGTTCAAACGCATGCTATAGATAGACTCGATAGCGCCACGAATGCTTTGTTCTTTTTGGGTTTCCGATTCGTTGCTTTGCGCAAGGATGCCTTTGGGAGTGGTTTCATAGCTTCCCCAAAAAGCAATACCAGCGGCTAAAGCTGCGGTAGAAAGTATAGGTAATATTCTTTTCATACTCATAAAGACTTTTTCTAGATAGGTTTATTTATTCTGCTCGACTTGCAAATAAAGACAAATAAGTGCTGTTTTCCAACGAATAGAAATCACAGCACCCTGCTTTTATTGCCATTTTTTATTCATAAAATCAAAAAGAATCCCAATGACTCTTATAAAACATGTTTTTCGGCATGATAGGAACTTCGAACTAAGGGTCCACTTTCAACAAAACGGAAGCCAAGTTCTAAGCCATACTCCTCCCAAAATTTAAACTTATCGGGATGGATATATTCAGCAACGGGCAAATGCATTTTAGTGGGTTGCAAATATTGTCCTAATGTTAACACATCGCAACCATGTTCGCGTAAATCATTTATAAGTTTTTTTACTTGGTCATCGGTTTCACCGCACCCTAACATGGCCCCACTTTTAGTTCTGCGACCGTATTCTTTGGTCCTTTTAATTTGTTCCAAACTTCGAAAATATTTGGCTTGGGGTCTTACCAATCGATACAATTCCTCTACCGTTTCCATATTGTGCGAAACCACTTCCGGTTTCGAATCCAATACCAAATAAAGCAGATCCCATTGAGCCTTAAAATCGGGAATCAATGTTTCGATGGTCGTTTCGGGCGAATGTTGTTTTACTTGTTTAATGGTTTCAGCCCAAACCGTAGCTCCTTTATCTTTTAGTTCGTCTCTATTTACAGAGGTAATTACACAATGTTTAACTCCCATCAATTTTACCGCCTCTGCTACGCGAGCAGGCTCATCAAGGTCGTATTCGCCGGGACGTCCAGTTGCCACCGCGCAAAAGGAACAACTTCGAGTACACACATTTCCGAGAATCATGAAAGTGGCAGTTCCTGCACCCCAGCATTCTCCCATATTAGGACATCTGCCATCTTCACAAATAGTATGAAGTTTATGTTCTTTAACAATGCGTTTTACACGGGTATAATTTTCTCCAAAAGGAATATCAATTTTAAGCCATTTTGGCTTGGTAGGTCCTTTGGGGGATTCTTTTTTTACTACGGGAAGTTCTATCACGTTTGTATTTTTTATAGATAATAAGAATGTAAATGTTAGGACAAAGTCAACTTCATTCGTTTCCAAATCCTATCGCAAAGTTAATAAATAGCGCGGGAAGGTTTTGAGGATTTACATTTATTGCATTCAAAAGCGGCAATTCTTGAACAAAAAAATCATTCATAAAACCAATACTTAGGGTATTGCTTATGTTGCGATAGTTCCCCCACTCCATGCTGATTGCCGCAGAGACCCCTATGCCGGGAATAATTTTACCCTCTGATATGCCTCTTGTATAAGACGATTCCCCACCAATAAATTGCACATCGTGTACTTCAGGATTGTATCGAACTTCTTCTACCGCGTCAAAAGGCAAATTTGAGCGGTACACCCAAACATAGATTGGCCAAGCATAAGCAAAAGGGATGTGTGCTCCCATTTGCAGGGAAAGGCCTACATCAAAGCGGGAACGACGTTCGGAAAGCATCCAAGATCGGGCATAATAAGGTCTAAATACCCAAATTCTATTGATTTTATCCATTACAAAGGGTTCACTAGCGGGCAAGGTTTGATTTACCACCAAAATTTCCTTTGGGTGCAAAATATTCCCCATCCTCAATCCAAACGTTTCTGTAATTTGATCGGGCTCCCAAGTGGTTTTTATTCCCACTCCTGCATCGAATCCATAATTACGTATTTGCGCATCTACCACAAAAGATCGCACAATCTGCGCGTTTATCCCACCGAAATTACTCAGAAAAAGCATCAAAAGCAGTCGATAAATGGTGGATAAGGACACGTATCAAATATAAGGATAAATTTTCCTGATTGTAACATTACTGATTTTGCGAAAAATCAACCCACTTTCTCCCACAAGCTTGAAAACGCTTGCAAATAAGGGAATCTGCCTTATATTTGTGGCCTGCAGAATGCCATCTAAATCACCAAAACCAAAGAAAAACCCAGTATTGTGGGGGCTTGTGGATAACTGGTGGTTAATTTTGGGAGAATGTGGGAAATAGTGGGAAAATCTGTAGTTATTTAGCAGATGAAACCAACACACGTATGTCTGGACTGATTGGAGAATATTATTGCAAGCTGGACGCCAAGGGGCGCTTGTCCCTTCCATCGCGTTTACGCACTCAAATTCCTGAGGCGGCTGGCAATGTACTCGTAATCAACCGGGGATTCGAAAAGTGCTTGGTGTTGTACACCAAAGAAGACTGGCTCAAGGAAACCGAAAAACTCAATGCTGTTGACGATTTTATGAGTCCGGAAATTCGTAGATTCAAACGTATTTTCACCAATGGTGCCAACTTGCTACCGATTGATAACGCACAGCGAATCTTGCTTCCCAAAAAACTCATGGAATATGCAGGACTCGACGACGAAATCGTTTTAAGCGCATTTGGCAACAAAGTAGAAATATGGAGTAAAGAATTATACGAATCCGAATTGGATGTGGAATCAAACGAGCTAAGCGAATTGGCCCGCAACTTTCACAACCAAAAGAAAGCTTTAGGCGAATAACACCCACCCTCGTGTTGGTCTCAATGTTAAAACCATGGAGACTTCATACCACATACCCGTTTTATTTCAAGAAAGTCTTGACGCTTTGGTATTAAACCCATCCGGGATATATGCCGACCTTACTTTCGGAGGTGGTGGACATTCCCGTGGGATTCTTGATCGTTTGAACGCCGAGGGTCGCCTGATTTCCTTCGATAAGGATACCGATGCCTATCAAAATCATATTAACGATCCGCGCTTCACCTTAGTTCAGCACAATTTTAGATACCTCAAACAATACCTTTTATATATGGGTATTCCTAAACTCGACGGAATTTTGGGCGACTTAGGAATTTCTTCACACCAAATCAATACCGATCAACGGGGATTTGCACATCGCTTTGATGGCCCGCTCGACATGCGAATGGATCCTGAAAGCCCCCTCCGTGCCTCGGATATCTTAGATACCTATTCCGAAAAGGAATTGCTGCGGGTATTTAATGAATATGGTGAAATTAAAAACGCCTATAAATTGGTTCAAAATATTTTACCTCAACAGCGCATGGGGCGATTTAACACTGTTGCACTTTTCAAACAGTCTATTTCGTCGTTAATTCCACAAAAAGACCCTTCGAAATACCTTTCTCAAGTATTTCAAGCCTTGCGCATCGAAGTAAATCAAGAAATGACGGATTTACGCACCCTCTTAGAGGATGCCGCTGATGTAGTAAAGGAAGGTGGTAGATTGGTAGTGATATCCTACCACTCTTTAGAGGACCGTTTGGTAAAAAACGTGCTTTTGAACGGCCAATTACAAGGCAAAGTACATGCAGATGTATTTGGTCGTGTAAGTCTTCCCTTTAAAGCCGAACCGCATAAAGCCATTATTCCCACCGAAGAAGAAATTTTACGTAACCCCCGTTCACGCAGCGCCAAAATGCGTGTGGGAATTAGAACCGCTAATCCATGAGCACAGAAAAACAAGAACACGACAACGCCCAAGAGCCAAAAAACACTACTTCATTCTTTGAAGGATTGGACACTTGGCGCATAATCAAATGGGTATTAATCGCATTCCCAGTTTTGGTATTCTATATCTATAATTCCTTACACACCGCAAAAGCGATAAAAAAGAAGAATGAATTGAGTGCGAGTTTAAAAGAACTGCATTCTGAACGCATCAGTCTCGAAAGCGAAATCACCCAAGCAAGCAAACAAACCCGCCTAGCTGAGCAATTAGAATCCAAGGGATTGAAAGAAATCAGCACCCCGCCTAAAAAAATCATCCGTGACCGAAAATAAGATCAATACACGCAAAGAAATCCTTAATCGCGCCCGCATCATTTTTGCGCTGGTAGCGCTTTTTGGTATTTTCATCGCGGTTTCCATATTCCGTTTGCAAAATGGCATGGCAACGGATTTTAATATCAAAGAAGAACGGAAAAACACACGCACAACTACCGTTTCTGGTATACGTGGCAATATCTATGATGCTGAGGGTGGACTGTTAGCCACTTCAGTACCCACGTACGATATCATGTGGGATTCTCGTATTAACGCCCTAACTGACGCGCATTTCAATGAAAAACTTGATTCTTTATCGTTTCTCTTAGGGAAAAATTTCAAGCAACGTACTGCGATAGAATGGCGCAATAAACTAATCAATTTGCGTAAAATAGGCCACCGTTACTACACCCTTTTATCGGATGTTTCTTTCGATAAAGTGCGGGAAATGAAGAGATCCTGGCCCTTAATTCGTGAGGATAAATACAAAGGCGGATTTTGGTCTATTGAAAAGGGGAAGCGCATGTATTTTATGGGAGAGATGGCCAAACGCGCTATAGGCTATACTCGTAATGGCGTAAATGTTGGTTTGGAAGGCGCTTTTGACAGCCTGCTAAAAGGACAAACCGTTGACGTTTTGTTGCAACGACTGCCCGGAAACATTTGGAGACCTGTAAAAGTTGGATCAGGATTTGAAGCAGAAAATGGGAAGGACATCGTAACTACTTTAGATACGCGCTTTCAAGACATCACTCAACATGCACTAAACAAAGCATTAAAACAGCACGGTGCCGATCACGGGTGTGCCATCGTAATGGAAGTTGAAACCGGGCAAATTAAAGCCATGGCGAATTTGAAACGGGGTAAAGATGGAAATTATTACGAATCGATGAATTACGCGGTAGATCAATTTATGGAACCTGGATCTACCTTTAAAATCATTTCTGCCATGGCCTTGTTGGAAGATGATGAAATCAGTTTAACGGATTCCATTCCAACGCATAAAGGAAAAATCAAGTTTTACGATACAGAGTTCAAAGACGACGAACACAACAAGAGCATCCCCAATGCCTATACCCTTCAAGAATGCATCGAACAATCTAGCAATGTGGGTATTAGCCAATTTGTACATAATGCCTATAAAAACAATCCCAAGAAATTCTTAAGTCATTTGGAGCGATTGGGATTGAGTTTAAAACCCAATTTTGACATCCCTAGTTCGAATCATCCTGTAATTCTAGATCCTAGTCACCCCTTGTGGTCGGGTGTTACCTTACCTTCTATGAGCATCGGATATGCAACTCGATTGTCACCTTTACAGATGCTAAGTGTTTACAATTCAATTGCAAATAATGGCACCTTAATGAATCCGTATTTAGTAAAGGAAATCCGACAAAACGGCAAGGTTTTGACCAAGATCTCCCCAAAAATAATCCAAAAAAAGATTTGCAGTAAATCTACGAATGAAGCCCTAAAAGACATGTTACGCGGTGTGGTATTGCGCGGAACCGCTCAAAAAATATTCAAGGAAAGTTTGGTAGAAGTTTCGGGAAAAACGGGAACAGCCCGGATTATCAATTCCAATGGACGCGGATACTCAAACAAACACATGGCTTCTTTTGTGGGGTATTTCCCAGCAAACAAGCCTACGTATAGCATTATCGTGGTCGTGAACGAACCCTCAAGCGGAGATATTTATGGGGCAAGTGTAGCCGCACCGGTATTTAAAGATATTGCCAATAAAATTTACAGTGCACATATAAAAATCCAGCCAGAGCTTATCGCACAAGTGAAACGAAGCAATCCCAATATTTTAAATTCAGAGACTCAAAAAATAATTGAAAATTTAGAATCCTTAGAAATACCATACACCTGTTCGGATGAAACTGCCCGATTGTCTAGCGCAAGACTTAAAGATGGCACTATTCAATTAACCGCTCTTCCTATAAAAAATGGAGTTGTGCCAGACTTCAGGAAAATGGGTGCAAGACAGGCCATGATTCTGGCTTCAAAATTGGGACTGCGTGCCAATATCTCCGGATTCGGCCAGGTTCATATGCAAAGTATTAAACCCGGCACTCGCATTCACAATCGTTTAAACTTAACGCTATACCTAAAACCGTGAATTCTTTAAAAAACATCCTCGCCGACTTAAATTTAAGCCATACGGGAAATCCGGATGTGGTATTAAATGATATCTGCATTGATAGCCGGAAGGTACAGACCGGAAGCTTGTATGTGGCCATCAAAGGTACACAAGTAGACGGTCATGCATTTATCGATGCCGCTATTGAAGTTGGAGCTGTGGCCATTCTTCACGAATCAGCCATTGCCCAGAAAATAGAGGGTATTTGCTATGTGCAAAGTGATGATGTACCCGAGACTTTGGGTGCAATTTTATATGTGTTTAACGATCGCTGTCTTGATGATTTAATTATCATTGGAACTACGGGAACCAATGGTAAAACTACCGTTAGCACCTTACTTTTCGACTTATTTACACAATTAGGGTATAAATGCGGATTAATCAGCACCGTAAGTTTTAAGATTGCCGAAGCAACCTTTACAAGTACGCATACCACCCCTGATGCAGTATCCTTACATGATTTATTTAAGAAGATGCATGAAGCCGGCTGCACGCATGTGTTTATGGAAGTGAGCTCGCATGCCATTCACCAAAAACGCATTGCGGGCATTCCCTTTACGGGAGGGATTTTTACCAATATTTCTCACGACCACCTAGATTATCATGGAAGTTTTGAAAATTACATCAAGGCGAAGAAAATGTTCTTCGACCAATTGGGTCCTAATGCCTTTAGCTTAACAAATAAAGACGATCGCAATGGATTGGTAATGTTACAAAACACCCGATCCACACGATATACCTATGGATTAAATGGAACCGCAGATTTCAATGCAAAAATTTGGGAAAGCGACTTCAGTGGCATGCATTTGCGTTTATCGGAGAAAGATCTTTGGTCTCCCTTAGTTGGCAAATTTAACGCGTATAATATGCTTGCTGTTTACGCCGCGGCGACTCTAATTACAGAAGGAAATGAAGAATTGGAGGTTGCCATGAGTGGATTGGGCCGTGTATCCGGTCGATTTGAAACCTTAAATGGACCTGGAAACAGAACTGTTATCGTTGATTATGCCCATACGCCTGACGCGCTAGACAACGTAATTAAAACCATTAAAGAAATCCAAAAATCAGCCTCACAGCTTATAACTGTTGTGGGATGTGGTGGAAATCGCGATACTGAAAAACGACCTGAAATGGGGCGTATTGCTAGTGCACAAAGTCAGCGTTGCATTTTCACAAGTGACAATCCTCGTAACGAAGATCCGATCCGCATAATAGAGGCTATGTATACAGGGGTTTCCCCAGTCGATGCTCGTAAAGTACTAAAAATAACCGATCGTGGCGAAGCCATTAAAACTGCCATTGCCCTATCATATCCCGGGGATGTTATTCTTATCGCTGGCAAAGGCCATGAAACCTATCAAGAAACCCAAGGAGTTCGCACAGATTTCGACGATCGCATTTGGGCCCAAAACGCATTAAACGATATTTTATAATGTTATACTATTTATTCAGATATCTCGACGAAATTGGAGTTAGCGGTGCTGGTGTTTTTAATTACATCACTTTCCGAGCTTCCTTGGCGGGTATTTTCGCATTATTATTTGCATTAATTGCAGGAAAACGCATTATCGAATATTTGCAAAAATTGCAAATTGGTGAAACCATCCGTGATTTGGGCCTCGAGGGTCAGATGCAAAAAAAGGGGACACCCACTATGGGGGGCGTTATCATCATTTTCGCCATCCTTATTCCAACGCTATTATTCGCGAAACTCAACAATATCTATGTCATAATCATGCTGTTGAGTACATTATGGATGGGAATTATAGGCGGAATCGACGACTATATCAAAGTCTTCAAGAAAAATAAAGAAGGCATGAAGGCCACAACCAAGCTAATTGGCCAATTAATTTTAGGGATTATAATAGCTGCGACCATAGATTACACCCACAGCTCCAATAACATACCCTTAGCGACAAATCTTCCTATCACCAAATTACAACTTAATTATTCTGAAATATTACCTGGCGAGGGAAATGCTTGGCTCCTTTTTATCCCTATTATCATTTTCATCGTTATGGCACTTACCAATGCGGTGAATTTAACCGATGGCATCGATGGTTTAGCCGCAGGAACCAGTGCGATAGTGGGGGCAGGCTTAGGGATATTAGCTTATTCAACCGGTCACAGAGAAATCGCAAGCTATTTAAATATTATTTACGTGCCAGACAGTGGCGAGGTGGTAATTTTCTTGGCTACATTAATTGGCGCGTGTTTGGGCTTTTTATGGTATAACGGATTCCCCGCTCAAGTATTCATGGGTGATACAGGAAGCATGGCATTAGGTGGTGCTTTGGCAGCAGTTGCAATCATCATCAAAATGGAATTATTACTGCCAGTCTTATGCGGAATATTCTTCGCTGAAAGTTTAAGCGTGATTATTCAAGTAAGTTATTTCAAATACACCAAAAAGAAATTTGGTGAAGGGAAACGCATTTTCTTGATGTCGCCCTTGCACCATCATTATCAGAAAAAAGGGATACCTGAAAGCAAAATCACCTTAAGATTTTGGCTCATCACTGTAATTCTTGTACTGGCCACGTTGGCATTAATCAAATTGAGATAATCATAAATATGCAACAAAGACTTTCCATATTGGGTTCAGGGATAAGCGGAATGGGTTCTGCTATTCTTGGCGTGCGCCAATCATGGAAGGTTTTTGTTTCTGATAGCAAGGAAATTTCCCAAGAAAACAAAATAGCCTTGGAGCAACTAGGGGTTGATTATGAAGAAAACGGACATCATTTAGAAACGCTATTAAATTCTGATTTAGTCGTAAAAAGTCCAGGAATTCCTCGCAGTGCCCCGATTGTTGAACAACTGCTCGCTGCAGGGATCCCCGTAGTATCTGAAATGGATTGGGCGAGCCGATTCACAAATGCTACGTTAATTGGAATTACGGGCACCAACGGCAAAACTACAACAACCCTTCTCACCTATCATATATTAAAGGAAGCAGGCTTCAGAGTTGCATGTGTGGGAAATGTAGGAACCTCGTTCGCTCAAATGGTAGCTGAGGATCCTCAAGATTATTACGTAATTGAAGTGAGTAGTTTTCAACTCGACGATACGTTCAGTACCCGTTTCGATATTGCCTGTTTATTGAATATTACCGAAGACCATTTAGACCGTTACGACGGGAAAATGGCAAACTATATCGATAGTAAATACCGTATAACTCAGCATCAAACTGAAGACAATTATTTCATTTACGGCAGCGACTGTCCAATATTAAAAACCGAAAGCTCGAACCGAGAAATACAAGCCAATACCATTGGTTTCGGCTTTGAAGCAGTGGAGGCTCAAAATGCTGTTTTAAAAGGCACGCACATCGAAATTACCCGAAAAAATAAAAAATACACCATAGATATGAACAACTTTAACTTAAGAGGAAAACACAATCAGTACAATGGAATGGCAGCGGCTATTATTGCGAACATTTTAGAAGTACGTAACGAATCCATTCGCGAAAGCATGAGCAGCTTCCAGAATATGGAACATCGCTTAGAAAGTATCGCAAAAGTAAACGGAGTAGAATACATCAATGATAGCAAGGCTACAAATGTAAACTCCACGTGGTACGCCCTAGAAAGCATGGATAAGCCATTGATTTGGATTGCGGGAGGTGTAGACAAAGGAAACGATTACAAGGATTTAAAACCATTGGTTCGCGATAAAGTTAAGTTGATCATATGCTTGGGATTGGATAATATTAAAATTCACCGAGCATTTCAAGGGGATGTAGACATGATTATCAACACCAGCAGCGCAAAAGAAGCCGTTCACGTGGCTTCACGCATGGCTGAATCTGGCGACGCCGTTTTGCTTTCTCCAGCTTGTGCTAGTTTCGATCTGTTCGATAGTTACGAAGATCGTGGACGTAAGTTCAAGCAAGCTGTTAGAAGTTTATAAAAATCAAACATGAACACGTTTAAATCAATATTCAAGGGCGACGTTTATATCTGGGCCATAGTATTTATACTTTCGGTTATTGGTGTATTAACCGTTTACAGCTCAACTGGAAACCTCGCGTTTGCCAAACAAGAAGGCGATACCGAATTTTTCCTACTTCGCCATTTGGGGTTTATCGTGGTTGGTTTGTTCATCATGTTTGTGGTTCATAACATACCATTTAAATTTTATTCAAAGGTTTCTAATGGATTGTTATATCTGTCTATAGGACTTTTATTATTAACCCTCATGGTAGGGTATAAAATCAATAACGCACAACGGGTTATCCCCATTTTTGGATTCACTTTTCAACCTTCAGATATGGCTAAGGTGTTCTTGGTTATGTATATCGCCAGATTCTTAAGTAAACGCCAAGATGGGGTGCATGATCCGAAAGTGTTCTGGAGATTAATGGGAATGATAATTTTAGTAATCGGGCCTATAATTCCCGAAAACTTGAGTACGGCTTTGGTAATTATGGCTACCAGTACGATTTTGATGTTTATCGGGAGAATAAAGTTAAAATTCATTCTCATGCTGATTCTTTCTGGGGCACTAGCGGCTCTGAGCTTTTATGGCTTCCTGAAAATGATTGACATGGATAAATATCAACATACCCGTCTGCCAACATGGGAAAGGCGTATTGATAGTTATTTGGGAGAAGATAAAAGTGGCGATAGCAATTATCAAAAAAACCAAGCTAAAATAGCCGTTGCAACTGGGGGTTTCTGGGGGAAAGGACCGGGAAATTCCACACAAAGAAATTACCTGCCCCATCCATATTCCGATTTTATATTTGCAATTATCGTAGAGGAATATGGACTTTTCGGGGGCTTGATACTGATTGCATGTTTTATTGGATTAATTATTAGGGCACTGAAAATGGTTGTAGAAAGCCAAAGATCCCTTGCGGCGCTCATTGTTTTAGGGATAGCTATAAGCACTTCCTTTCAAGCTTTGGTGCACATGGGCGTAAGTGTAGGGCAGCTTCCTGTTACAGGGTTAACGCTACCACTTGTAAGTATGGGAGGAACCAGTATTTTATTTAACAGTATTGCCTTTGGTATTATGTTGGGAATTAGTCGCCATATTCAAGAGGAGAAATTGAAAGCCAGCACCAGCGGACCTGGAAGTATTCAAAAATCGGAGGAGGATAAAAATGAAGGCGCTTAAGATAGTTTTCACTGGAGGTGGCACGGGCGGTCATATTTTCCCCGCAGTAGCCATTGCCAATGCCTTAAAATCCCAGTATCCCGAAACGGAAATTCAATTTGTAGGGGCATTAGGAAAAATGGAAATGCAACGTGTTCCCGAAGCTGGATATCCCATTTTAGGACTCCCCGTGCGTGGGTTAATCCGCAGCTTCAGTTTAAAAAACATCCGCATAATCATCGATGCCATTCGGAGTTATCAAAAAGCGAAATCTTTTCTTAATTCTTTTCAAGCCAACTTGGTAATAGGCACTGGAGGGTATGCAAGCCTACCTGTGTGCTTAGCTGCTTCAAAAATGAATATTCCTTTATTTATATGGGAAGGCAATAGTTTCGCAGGTCTTACAAATAAGTTATTACGCAAATCAGCAAAACGAATTTACTGTGGATTTGACGGTATGAATTCGCAATTTCCTAATGGCAATTGGATACATTCCGGAAATCCTATACGCAGGGAACTACTTTCAGGAGTAAATACCAATGACGCGCTAGCCTATTTTAATTTTAAAGAGAAAACACCTTGTGTATTTATCACCGGCGGGAGCTTAGGAGCTAAAAGCATCAATGAAGCTGCAGAAATGAGCATCGAGGCTTGGCTCAAAAAAGGATATTCAATTATCTGGCAAACTGGCACAAACTATGTAAGCAACCGCAACCATCCGCGCCTATATTGCAATCCTTTCATTTCAGAAATGAAATATGCATATCATTTAGCCGATGTTGTGGTTTCACGATCAGGTGCATTAAGCGTGTCTGAAATCATGGCATGTGGCGTACCTGCAATCTTCTGTCCATCTCCCAATGTTACAGATGACCATCAAACAAAAAATGCGCTAAAGGCAGTAGAGAGCAAGGGAGCAATATTAATTACCGACGCTCAAATTAGGCGTGATTTACAAACTGAAGTTTGTAGACTTCTGGATGATGTGCACACACTAGAAGCCATGAAAAACTACCTCTTAGAGGCCGCTAAACCCAATGCTACGAGTGAAATCGCGGCAGATATTTTGAACCATATATGAAACCTATTTCTGAATATACACACGCATATTTTTTAGGAATCGGAGGCATTGGAATGAGTGCCATTTGTAGGTATTTGCATGAAATAGGCCTCACAGTTGCCGGGTACGATAAAACAGAAACCCCATTAACCCGTGAATTGGCTGCGATGGGAATTAAAATAACCTATGAAGAAGGCACCCAACATTTTCCCACTTGGATGGAGCCGGAATTGGACCATACTTTATGTATTATCACCCCTGCAATTCCCTCCAATCACCCACAATGGAATTGGCTTCAGAATCAGAATGTTCCTATTTTTAAACGGGCAGAAATCTTAGGAATCATATCCCAAAATAAAACATGTTTGGCAGTTGCTGGAACACACGGAAAAACCACCACTTCTACCCTTTTAGCGCATATATTAAAGGAATTGAATTTTAATTTCAGCGCCTTTCTCGGGGGGATCTCAAGCAATTTTGGATCCAACTATATTCGTAATCGCGTTGAAGAAACCCGAGTTGAACCTGAAATTATTGTGGTTGAAGCCGATGAATTTGATAGAAGTTTCCATCAATTGCATCCAAGCGCAGCAATTATTACCGCGATAGATGCCGATCATTTGGATATTTATGAAACCGAAGCTGCATTTAAACAAGCCTTTGAAATTTTCGCATCCCAAGTTAAACCATCTATCCAACCGCATTTATTTCTTTCTCAATCCTTACAATGGCCAACAGCAGCGGGAAATAATACCTATGGCGAGGATACGGAAACTACGTATCGCATTACACGAATTGACATCAAGGAAGGACATTATTATTTCCAACTACAATTTAAAGACCAGATTCATAACTACAAAGCCGGACTACCCGGCTACCACAACGTTTGGAATGCCGCAGCTGCAATAGCGCTTTGTCACGGATTTTTGAATATTCCATTCGAATCTCTACTAAAACCAATTGAAAATTTCAAGGGAGTTAGACGCAGATTCGAGTATTTAATCCAATCGGAAGACTTGGTAGTAATTGATGACTATGCCCATCATCCCACAGAATTAAACATGATCATTACTTCGGTAAAGGATTTATATCCTCAAAAGAAGGTCATGGGAGTTTTCCAACCCCATTTATTTAGCCGAACTCGTGATTTTGCGCATGAATTCGCCAAGGCATTGGATCATTTAGATATTGTTTATTTGCTTGATATTTATCCGGCGAGAGAAGAACCCATACCCGGAATCACTTCTGAATATTTAAAAGGTTTGATGCAACATCCTGGTGTAACCGTGATTAAGCAGGAAACTCTATTAAACGAATTAAAAGGGCAAAAGCCCGAAGTTTTACTCCTTTTAGGTGCAGGCGATATTGATCGATTGCGCCAACCAATAATGGATATATATGGATAAAATACGTATGGCCTTCAGTAAAAGACAGTGGATGATTAGTGCGGTAATTATTGCATTTATACTCATCTTATTTACATGGAGTCGCATGAATTTCGCGGGGAAAAACAGAATTATTTCCGACGTTAAAATAGAAATTAATAATCCTATTAAAGATTTTCAATTATTAACCAATCAAGAGATCAGCGAACGCATTCAAACCGCTATCGGCAATCCCATAGGTAAGTCTGCTGCAGATGTATCACTTACTAAACTAGAACAGGCGTTGAATCAAAACCCAGAAATCCAAAACAGCACAGTTTATGTAGCGTTTAATGGCAGTTTGCACGTAAAAATTACGGAACGTCAACCTATCGCCTTAATGGTAAATATTAAGGGTGATCGCTGCTATTTAGATACGAGTATGCGCATGATACCCTATAAGCACAATTCTCCTGCTCCGGTAATTGTTTTAAATGGGGCTATCAACCAAAAAATTGTTATTGGGAAAAAACTCAGTAAAAAATGGCAAGGAAAACTTAAGAGTCTACTTATATATATTCATGAAAATTCCTTTTGGGATAATCTCTTTGAACAATGTTATGTAGATAAGTTAGAGCGCATTTTGTTGTATCCCAACATCGGAAAGCATAGCATTGTTATGAACAACGCCGATAACGTAGATGAAAAACTCGCAAACCTCCGTCTTTTCTATGAGAAAGGGCTCAATCACGTGGGATGGAACACCTACCACACTATCGATATATCATACCGAAATCAAATCGTAACGAAACCCCGTGTTTCCAATACTGAACACAATTAAAAATACACTGTCCAAAAAGCACAACACACCGATACCATCATGAAAGGAGAAAAGAATAACATTATTGTAGGTCTCGATATCGGGACGACCAAAATATGCGTTATTGTTGGCCAGCTGGCCGAAAATGGCAAGATTAACATTCTCGGAATAGGAAAATCCTCGAGTCAAGGAGGCGTATCAAGAGGAATGGTCGCAAACGTAAGTAAGGTAGTACAAGCCATTCACGAGGCCGTAGAACAAGCAGAAAAGGCAAGCCACGTTAAGATAAGCACTGCCTATGTTGGCATCGCGGGCCATCATATAAAAAGTTTACAGCATCGCGGAACCTTAAACCGTCACAACGGTGATGATGAAATTAAAAAGGAAGAACTTCTTCGTTTGGAACAAGAAATGGAGAACTTGGTATTGCAACCTGGATTGGACATTCTTCACGTAATTCCCCAAGATTATACTATTGATGGCGAGGAAGGCATTCGCGATCCCGAAGGACGTATAGGTGTACGTGTAGAATGCAATTATCACATTATTACTGGTGAAACTTCACGAGCAAAAATTATTGGGAAAGCGGTAAAAAATGCACAATTAGAGGTTGCTGATCTTATCGTAGAACCCGTAGCTTCTGCTACTGCCGTTTTATCTCAAGATGAAATGGAGGCAGGTGTTGTATTAGTAGATATCGGTGGAGGTACCACAGATATTTGCATTTTTGAAAGCGGATTTATTTCCCATACGGCAATCATCCCTATCGGTGGCGATCGAATTACCATGGATTTACAAGAGGCTTTTGGAATTCTGAAAGCACAAGCAGAGGAAGTCAAGGTGATGTATGGTAGTTGCTTCCCCACAGAACAAATGAAGAATGAAGTTGTGGTAATCCCAGGCTTGCCCGGCCGAGAACCTAAGGAAATTAGCGTTTACGCTATTTCACAGGTAATTAGAGCCCGAATGGAAGACATCATTCACAAAGTGGAATACGAAATATCAGTTTCCGGAGTAGATAATACCTTAAATGGAGGTATTGTATTAACAGGTGGCGGATCAAGTTTAAAAGAAGTAAAATCATTATTCAGCTTTGAAACCGGGTTTGATGTGCATATTGGAACTCCTGGTCAACATTTAGGTCGAGGTCAAGTTGAAGAAGTTCGTAAACCTTTATATGCTACAGCGATAGGATTGGTCATGAAGGGAATTGAAATAGAGCATACCTATGGCAGCCAATATGCACCCAATAAAATGGTCGACATAGAAACCAAAGCTGAAAATCTTCAAGAAGAGGAATTGGAAGTAGTGGAAGATCGTGGCCCCAGAAAGCCCCGAAAAGGACCTAGCTGGAAAAGTACGTATAATATGTCCATGTTTTCAGATTTGCTCAGACAATGGTTCAGCGATGAGGAAGATATAGATTTCAAAAATTAATAAACCAAAACACACACACAATGGAAATGGAATTTCAACCAGAAGTTACGTTAGATAAAATCATCAAGGTAATTGGTGTTGGCGGTGGCGGAAATAACGCCGTCAACTACATGTATAAACAAGGTATTGAAGGCGTGGATTTTTACGTTTGCAATACGGATATTCAAGCATTAAGACATAGCCCTGTTCCAAATAAACTTCAATTGGGAGCCAGTTTAACTTCTGGATTAGGAGCAGGTTCCTCAGCCTTGCGCGGCGAAGAAGCTGCGGTAGAAAGTGAAAAAGCAATTGAAAACATGCTTTCTGATGGTACCCGGATGGTGTTCATTACGGCTGGCTTTGGAGGAGGAACAGGAACGGGAGCAGCCCCCGTAATTGCCGGAATTGCAAAAAAGTTAAATATCCTAACTGTGGGTATTGTTACGATGCCGTTTAGCGATGAAGGCCAAGAACGCCAAAGGCAGGCTACAGAAGGAATTGAAAGAATTCGTCCACATGTAGATGCCCTTATTACGGTGTCCAATGATCGTATCGTAGATATGTTTGGAGATCTTACCTTCCTAGAAGCCTTTGCACAAGCAGATAATATTTTGTGTACTGCCGCTAAAGGTATTGCCGAAATCATCTTTAAAACCGGTCACTTAAACGTAGACTTCAAAGATGTTGAGACTGCCATGACCAATAGCGGTCGTGCGCTAATGGGTACCGGTCGTGCAGGTGGCGAAAATCGCGCAAAAGACGCCGTTACTGCAGCGATCAAAAGTCCCCTTCTAGACAATACCAAAATTACCGGCTCTAAGCATATTTTAATCAACATCACCTACGGAAGTAAAGCACCGACCCTTAGTGAAACCCGCACTATAATGCATTTCTTGCAAGAAGAAGCCGGTCATTCTGCCACTGTAAAAATGGGAATTACATTAGACGAAAATCTTCAAGATGAAATTGCAGTTACCGTTATAGCCACCGGTTTTGAATCTAACGAAATTACCGAAGTTCCCGTATTTGAAACCGAACACAAAGAGGCATTTGTATCTAGCATTACTCAAAACAATATAGACGATGATATTATCATTGAAGATATTAACAGTATATCAGCACCATCTGATAATACACCAAGCCCAATAAACGAAACGGAAATTGATATTTCAAGCATTTATAAGGGATTTGAAGCGGAAGAATCCGAAATCGAATTGCCCATAAACAATCAAATCAAACCGATAGAACAACCTCGAATACCTATTCACCAACACGAACCCAATCTAATACCATCACAACCCATAAACGATATCAGGATCAAACAAGATTGGCGTATGAAACAGGAGAATGACATGAACATTCCCGCGTACAAACGCAGGAATATCCAACTCGCTAATGCACCATCAAGCCAAACCAGTCACGTTGAAAAACTCAATATCTCTCAACGTAATGATGCACAAAACGAACCCACTTTTCAGTTCACACCGAATAAGATGTTACATGACAATGTAGATTAAATTTCCTAGTGTATGTGTTTGTTAGAACCCTCAGTGAAAACTGGGGGTTTTTCATTTATTCAGAAGCTAATACCTGCTGATAGAGTTCAGCATAGGATTTAGCAACTACCGCTTCATCGTATTTTCTTTCTGCACTTTCCCTTGCATTCGAACTCAACTGAGCGTATTTCGCTGGCTTCTGCATCAAATCTAAAACCCCTAGGGCCATGGATCTCCAATCACCTTTGGGATAGGTAAAACCCGTAACATCATTTTCGATCAATTCGGGTATTCCACCGATTTCATAACCCATTGCGGGTAAACCCAAAGCCAAAGCCTCCATTACCGTAGTAGGCAAATTATCTTCCAAGGAAGTAGTAATATAAAGATCTGCAGCACCCATTAATTCATTAATCTTGTTTTTGTCTGATACATATCCCGCAACAAAAGTATCTATAAGGGCCGGGATCTCGTTCTTCGAAGGTCCAATTATTATCGATTGTACCTTTTCCATTTTAAGTAAATTCACAATTTCGATAAAATCACTAAACCCTTTTGCCCTGTTATCCAAATTTGCAGCTGCAAAAAGCAAGGTAAAATAACCCGTATTTAAATTTAATTCCTTGCGAATTTCTTGCTTTTCTAATTGATTGAGAACATGAAAATCACCGGTTTTAATGGGATTAGGGATGCATAAAAATGGAGAATTAGCCTTGATAACAGGGCTGGTTCTAGCTATTTTGCGCAACCAATTACTTGGAGAGACCCAGAAAATTCTTACATCATTAAACATTTCAACTTTTTGCTTCAAACTAAATGATGATAGATCATTCGTTTCGGGGATCCCCAAATATGGACATTCCCCACAACATTTAGTAAGTCGCTCACATCCCCATAAATAAAAACACCCGCCAGTAAACGGCCATAAATCATGACATGTCCAAACGATGGGCTTCCCCAAAAGAATTAATTTTTCAAGGCTTTCAAAAGAAAGAAATCCTTTTAAGATCCAATGAATATGGATAATATCTGCTGCTTGAATTAAAGGGTGCTCATGAATTTCGACACCCATGCGTGCATGATTAAATTGAAATCGAATGGAAGCTTCCCTTTCATATTGAAGGAAATCGAATTTATCCAGTGCGTGATTTACAAAAGCACGAATTTTCCTCCAAAATGTATGGGCCCAAACATACGTATTCACATCGACTTTCGATGAATGAGCATCAAAAATAAAGTGCGTTGATTGAATACCTGTATATACATTCAAAGCCTGATTCAGACGTTGAGCAACAATGGAAGCCCCACCTTTATCCGACGCATTTAAATGTACAACCCGCATAAAATTATGCTTCTTTAGAGATTAGTTTCAACTTCCTTACTAATAACCATGAAAGCAAGAAAGTAATTAACATTAAAAGCCCCCCTGAGAAATATGGCAAATGATAATTTTGTGCGTATAAGAATCCACTTGCCAATGGACCAATTGTTCGTGCTAATGAGCCTAAGCTTTGTAAAATACCCAACATTTTGCCCTGAGCATCTTTGGGCGCATACAAGGAAACCAAACTATTAATTGATGGCATTAACAACCCATTTCCGATGGCCAAGAAAAATATAGCTAAGATTTGTACTGGATAAAACCATTCAATTGATGGCAAAGGAATTATAGTCAAACCTAAACCCGCTATCGGACAACCCCAAAGTAACATGCGATTCAATCCTACTTTCTTTTGGAAATACCCAATTAGCCCGCCCTGAACAATGGCCGAAAAAATCCCTATTACGCCAAAAATATTACCAATAGCCTTTGGCGTGAGGGAATAATGTTCTTTCCAGAGCACCGCAGCATTGATTTGCATCATACTAAAGGCCGAAATATAAATGAAATTTATTAGCAATAACTCTCCGATGATGTCGATGTTCCAAGCCTGAATCATCCCTTTGAAGGTATCTTTAGGTTTACGTTTTACTCCGCCCATTTGGGTATTGCTTTCAGGAAGTAAAATAAAAGCCAGCACAAAATTTAAGATACATAAAAATGCCGTAAATACGCCTACAAATACCATTCCTCCATAAGAGGATTGAGCACCGGCTGAATATAACCAACCTCCCAAGGGAGGGCCGAATACAAATCCCAGACCAAATGCAGCTCCAATAATCCCCATTTTCTGAGCCCGATCTTTGGCATCAGTAATATCGGCAATATATGCTTGTGCCGCGCTTATATTAGCACTTCCAAAACCAGATACAATTCTAGCTAACAATAAAATCCAAAACGAGCCTGCAAATCCAAAGAGTATATATCCTATTGCATTTACCAAAATAGATCCTAAAATTATTGGCCGTCTACCGATACGATCAGAAAGGGCTCCAAATAATGGCGCAAAAACAAACTGAATAATGGAAAATACCGCCGCAACCAAACCCACCGCAATATCCGGATTAAGTCCATTTGCCGTCGCGGATGCCATGGTTTTGGCCAAATTAGGCAAAATGGGTATTACGATACCAAAGCCGAGTAAGTCAATAAAAATAGTAAGAAAGAGAATAGCTATGCGTTTGTCTTTCATATTGTGATTTTGGGAAATGCCCAAGACTGGGAAAGTGGAATGTAAAGTTGTTCTCTTGCTTCATGCAGAGTAGCCACTAAAGGATTCAAAACCAAAGTATTGGAATCAATAAGTTTTTCACTGAAGCCTCTTTTGGCCTCGTCTAAATTGAAAACTTTCGCGGTGTTACAAAAGGGTTGCCAAATCCGCAACCGTTGAAAAAAATCTACCGGAAAATCACGCAGCAATTTAAAAACCTTATCAATACTGCATCCACTTGGTGGGGTTACGGTTTCATCAACGGCAACGATTAAAAACGCATCATGTAATAAGGCATAACTCGCAGTTAGGTCCGCTCCATGTGCTTGCCAATCCGAAACGAACTGGTCCATTTGAATACTGAGCTCTTGGATTTGTTGAGCAGTCAATACGTGTGCAGCGCCAAAACACCATACACGACAATGGCCGGGCATATGTGGTATTATCATTTGACGTGTTGATTTACCAATTCTGCAATATCCATAACCGCCACTTCATTTTCTTTTTCAAAATGTTTGGTACCATCTCGCATCATGGTCATGCAAAAGGGACAATTTACTGCAATTATATCCGGGTTGTCCTGTAAGGCTTCTTCTGCACGTTCTACATTGACTTCTTTATGTCCGTTTTCTGCCTCTTTAAACATTTGAGCTCCACCAGCTCCACAACATAAACCATTGGTCTTACATCGTTTCATTTCTTGTAAATCAGCATCTAATTTTTCGATTACCATTCTTGGTGCTTCATAAATTCCATTAGCGCGACCCAAATAACAACTGTCGTGATATTTTATTTTCTTACCAACAAAAGGGCCACCTTCCACGGCTAATCGACCTTGGTCAATAAGTTCATTTATAAATTGGGTATGATGAACTACCTCATAATTACCACCAAGAGAAGGGTATTCATTTTTTAATGTATTAAAACAATGGGGGCAAGCGGTTACTATTTTCTTGATTTCATATCCATTCAAAACTTCAATATTTTGCATGGCTTGCATTTGAAAGAGGAATTCATTTCCAGCACGTTTTGCAGGATCCCCTGTGCATCCCTCTTCAGCACCGAGAATGGCGAATTCCACTTGTGCCTTTTGTAAGATTTCTGAAAAAGCTCGGCTCACACGCTGCGCACGTTCGTCAAAACTCCCAGCACAACCCACCCAGAAAAGGATTTCGGGAGTTTTACCTTCTTGAATAAACGATTGAATTTCTTTAATTGCCTGCATCTAGCCGCAATTTCGCTATTTTTTTTGCGATTTCCGCAAAGAAAAACTCATTTAGTTTTTGCACATTTTGCAAGTCAATGTGAGCCTTTTATTCAGCTCCCTTGAGATTTTCAAAAATTATTTCATCAAAGGGGCAATTTCAAATGGAATAATCAAAGCAAATCCCTTGTTTATCATACGTGTTCGAAAATTGGAAAATTCAACAAAAAGATTTATTGAGACAAACCTATTTGATTTTAGACCTTCGAATAATATCCATTTCAATTGATAATTAACAGATGGCTTTTTTGCTGGGGGATAAAGTACCTTATAAATACTCGTTAAATACCTGTATAAAAAAGGCCTCCTTTCTCAGGAGGCCCAGTCATTTAGATTTTTGACATTAATAACCTACACCACCCATACTGGTTATTTCCATAAAGGGCATAATCAGAATCGGTACTGCAGATTTTTCACACACTCTTTGGAATGCACTGGTTTTAAACACCCCCTCACTATTGCTTACGGCACTTATCCAGCAAGGCTTCATGGACTCTGAATGATCAATTACGACTTGTGCGCATTCTTTTGATGCCACTTCCTCAATAGAGGTCTTGATCTTTCGTTCTTCCATGTAAGCTTGTCCTTGCAGGCTATAAGCATGTACATAACGGATATCTTCTTTATCCGAAGGGCTACTTACACCCAATACATGTACTTTAGCACGAGTAAATTGTGCCCATTCAGAAACCCGATAAAATTTTTGACGTGTTTCCGACTGACCATCTAGGGGCATAATAATTACATTGGGAGGTGCCCATGTTGTTGTTGCATTTAAGTACAACAAGGCACTTTTAAATGTTTCAACCGTTGAGGACATCCCCCCTCCTAAAAAACCTGACTTAACACAAGCCGCTCCAACTACTACCATGTTGCAATCTTGTTCATCGGCTACCTTTGCCAGAGTTTTCCAAAAGGACCCTTCCGCTCGGATATATTCAAGATCTTTAAAATGAGTGCGTTTAAACTGCGCTTGATATTCCGCAAGATTAGCCCCTGAGGTCAAATCTACGGAATCTGAGGTTTGTACATAGGTTAGACTCAAGTTTGATTTTTTACTCAAGTACACTGCTGCATTCAATGTGTGTTCTGCATTTACATTTTTGTCAATGCTAAATAAAATTCGTGTAGTTTTTTTATCCATAGGCATTCTTGGGTTGTTTATTCAAATAACGTTGAAATTACACAAAAAAACAACCCTTAAAAAAGACTTAACAAACTGAAAACATGTATGTTCAAAAAACAGATTACTAAGCGAATAGATTGTACTTCAAAATACAATAAATGGCTCTAAAGCCATCTTTCCATCCTATTTTCTTTCCTTCATCAAAGGTTCTACCGTAGTAACTGATGCCAACTTCGTATATCCGTACGCCTTTAATTCGAGCAATTTTTGCAGTTACCTCGGGTTCAAATCCAAATCGCTTCTCTTTTAACGATAAAGACTGCAACATCTCTGTACGAAACATTTTATAGCAAGTTTCCATATCTGTAAGATTAAGATTGGTAAACATATTTGATAAAAAAGTCAAAAACTTATTCCCGATACTATGCCAAAAAAATAATATTCTATGGGGATTTCCTCCCATAAAGCGGCTTCCGTAAACCACATCGGCCACTCCATCTACGAAGGGCTTTAGTAGGATATTATATTCCTGTGGATCGTATTCTAAATCGGCATCTTGAATGACCGTAATTGTGCCTTTTGCAGCCATTATTCCCGTGTGCAAGGCAGCACCTTTTCCTTGGTTTTTTTCATGACGATTCAGGTTAATCTGCATATGCGGATTTTTATCTTTATACGCCAATAATGCTTCATAAGTGCCGTCTTTTGAACAGTCGTCGACAATGATTATTTCTTTTTGAAATCCTCCAATTAAGGAAACCTCTTCAATCTTATCAAGAATGAAATGTATCGTTTTTGCCTCATTATAGGCAGGTATTACGATTGACAATACTGACATTGGTTCAAAATTAGTTTAAAGTTTGGGTTTTACCTCCATGAGTCCAGGCACAAAATACCACTTACCTGTTTTCAATTCCTTGCATCTGAATCGACTGCGGAGTTTTGGCCCCCTTTCAAATTCACGATCCTCAATGTAAAAATGTGCACCTTCAGGAATATTTTCGACCCACATTTTCAATTCGGCTTTCGAGTCATACTGCTTCAAAGTTCGCACCAGCTCTGGACTTGTGCAGCTGCTTGCCGCAGGATTTCGGATATAATTTCCTACTGCAGATAGTACATCCTCGGGCAAAAATTCTTGGGTTAATATAGGTTGTGCAACCTCTTTAAATTCAAGTTTCCACTCAATACCATGAGGTTTAACCCGAAATCCTTGTTTTTCAAAATTTATCAAATGTGCAGTTTCATGCAAAAAGGTAACTAAAAAGGAATATGGGTTAAGATCGTTATTAACGCTTATGCGGTGGGGTTCTCCCGGTCGTGGAGGCCGATAATCTCCTAATTTAGTTTTTCTGGGCTTTTTGATATGTAATTGAATACCGTATTTCCACAAAAGTTCATAGGCATATTGAGAACTACCCGGTGGAAGGTATTTTTCGAGAGTGCTCAGGAGGCTTTTACTCATGGAATAAAAATTCTAAAAATCCAGGCGTTCGGCCACTGTAAGTCCAATAGATAGAGAAGAAGTTGCTGCTGGACTAGGTGCATTTAATACATGAATAAAATAGGTACTTTCTTGAATAAAAAAATCATCTAATAGATTCCCATCTTTATCTACCGCCTGCGCCCTTACCCCTGCAGAAGCAGGTTCTAAGTCGTTTTCTTGAATTTCAGGAATTAGCTTTTGTAGGGCTTTCGTGAAAGCCGGCTTTGAGAAAGATCTGTAGTACTCACCAATACCCGTTTTCCAATATTTCAATGCTACTTTTTGGAAACCCCTCCAAGAGATACTTCCCCAAAAATCCGAAAAGTCAAAACTCGTTTTATGATACCCTTCCCTTTTAAACGCAAAAACTGCATTCGGTCCCGCTTCTATTTCACCTGTAATTCTACGGGTAAAATGAACCCCTAAAAAAGGAAATTGCGCATCGGGAACTGGATAAATTAAGGATTTTACTAAACCGGCTTTCTCCGGTTTAATGGTATAATATTCTCCTCTAAAAGGAATAATCCGTACATGTAATTCTTCTCCTGACAAAGCTGCAATTTTATCACAAAATAATCCGGCACAGTTTACCACCTTATCGGCACTAATTGTTCCTTTGGTTGTTGTAATCGCAACTTTTTCGTTGATGATTTCAAATCCAAGAACTGACTCATTAAGACAAATTGAAACCCTTTCGCTTTGATTAAGAACCTGAGCCATGGCCTCTGTTAATTGACGGTAATTCACAATGCCTGTTTGGGGTACAAAGATGCCTTTTAACCCATTTGCATGAGGTTCATACTCTTTTATTTGATTCGCATCTAACCATTTCAAACCTTCCAAGCCATTTTCTACACCACGATGGTATAAGGTATTTAGTGCTGCAAATTCAGACGTATGCGTAGCCACAATGACTTTCCCGCATAATTCGTATGGTATGTTTTGTTCATCGCAAAATTCCAAAAGCATTTGATAGCCTCTCAAACAATTTTTAGCTTTCAAACTACCAGGTTTATAATAAATCCCCGAATGAATAACACCGCTATTATGACCGGTTTGATGCGAAGCTAAGGTACTTTCTTTTTCAATAATGGTTATGTTTATATTGGGATTTTGTTTCCAAATTTGATATGCAGTAGCGATTCCAACGATGCCTCCACCCACTATAACCAATTGTTTCATGCTACAAATGTATGAAAACTTCGTATGTCATATTCGAGCCTATATTTTTCTTGTCGGTTTTATACACTATTAATTTCCAACTGTACTGCTCCACTTGGGTCATTTGCGTAACACCTACAATTATTCATGCCTTCTTTTAAATTTGTAAATGACCCCTATATTCGAATCTTATATTGCTCTCAAATTCTAAATATTGGATATAGATTTCACTTAATCTACAAACTTAAAAATTCGAATACGGGTAAAATTCAGGTTATCATAGATTCCATAATGACTGACCAATTTTACAATGTGAGCATCTTTTTTGTGCACAAAAATGCCGGCTTTGATGGATCAAACCAAAACTTAATAGTTGCGTATTTTTCTGTGAGGGAAGCAAGATCCGAATCTCCGAAGTAATGCGATTCAGTTCAAAGGTTCCTGATTCCAAAATATTTAAAAGTTCACCATCTATAAAACACCCAAGAAACATACGTCGTGCGCCCCAAATAGGAAGTATGGCGTTTTGAATCAACTTTGCCCTGTGTAATTCTCTCCAAGCAGGACCTTTTAATGAATTATCCAATAGATCAAATGTCTGCTCTAATAATAATGCATCCCAATAACCTTGACGTTGGTCGACCCAAGTAAGAAATTGCAAAATACGTTCCATTGGATAAGACCCTGGTCTTAAATTCCGATGATGCCAAGCTCCAATGCCACTTATTTGAGGAAAAACATTCTGTTTATATAATTTGATAAACTTTTCGAATTGTTTTTGAATCTTTTGGGGACTGGAATGCCACAAGCCCGAATCCATGAGAATCCAACCTATATAATCCGAAGCTTTATACCTTCGAAATACCTTTAAAGGCAATTGGCGGGCTAAATTCAAAGCATTCATCCGGTTTTGGGGATCTACACAATACGCAAACAGTCTTATAAACAAGGTCCTTTCCCAATCAAAATTGATGGAAGCCGCCAATTGAAAACATTCCTCAGATTGTTCTAAAAAACCCGTTATTGCGGCATCTTGTATTTGCGCATTCCGGATATCTGGTTTAACTTGATTGAGCAATTTTAAACATGGAAAACGTATTTTCTGATCATTCATTATTTGCATTTTATGCAAATCTTTTTCGCAAAAATGATCTTCCAAACAAAGGGTTGGGATATGATATCCAAAATTATTGCAAACTTCTCGATCATGTAACCATACCACATGAAGTACTACTTGATTGTATCTGGGATCCAATTGATGGTGGTGCTCATCCCAATTAGAGGTGTGTATATGGATCTCTACAGATCCGTGATAGGTGATTCCATTTATTTCAACCTCAGCCCCTATGAAATCTGGGCCTTGCAATGGATTTAATGTCCCAAAATTCAGAATTCTAATTGTTTCAAGTTGGGTACCGGTAAAGGTGTTTTTTTTGAGCCAAATAGGATTCCAAAATTGGTGTAATAGGTCTTCTTTCATATCTCTTTCCACTAACGAGATTGAATTTAAGCTTAATTACAGACTTTACCAATGTCGCAAACATTTGGACCATTGCTGGAATTTTGGCCAATTTATAATGGTTATTACCGTAATTAATTAAGGAATTGGGCAATTATTAAACGCTTCAATCCTAGTTAGATACCGATCTAAAATGGAAAAAGCCCTATTGAATGATTCGACCGATTAATTATACCTACAAACCGTTTCAATGGTAGTATGTGTAACGCGATAGGATTGTAAGAGTTCTTTAATTTGCGATTTTATTTGGGCTTGTTCTTCCGCACCTTCACAGTCAACTTGAACGCAGGCAGTAAAGGCATTACGCGTAGTACTTATTGCCCAAAGATGTACGTTATCGATAGCAGAAACCCCATCAATGGAATTGATTTTATATGATAAATCTTGTAGGTCTATACCTTCTGGAACGCCATCTAGGCTCAATCGTAAACTACTTGCAAAAAGACGCCATGTCCCTATAAAAATCACAATACAAATACCTAATCCTAGCAAGGGATCAATCCATATACCCATACCTATCGACATCAACCACCCCCCCACTATAACCGCCAAACTCACTAAAGCATCTGCCGCCATGTGAAGAAACGCTGCTCGATTATTTAATTCGTTGCTATTCACAAATAAAAACGCGGTTATTGTATTTATCGCTACGCCGATTCCAGCTATCCACATAATTGAATTGGGATCTGGTGCAACTAAGTGCAACAATCGATAAGAGGCAGATTGTGCCATATAAATAATAGCTAAGAATAATAATATTGCATTAGCAAGTGAAGCAAGTATGGTGCCCTTACTAAATCCGTACGTATAAATACCGCTTGGAGGAATTGCCGCCATACGAAATGCAACCCAACTAATCACCAAACCTAAGACATCACTGAGATTATGCCACGCATCGGCTTGAAGGGAAATCGAATTGATTTTCCAACCGTAATATAATTCAACTAAAACAAACACCACGTTCAACATGATACCAAGCAGGAATTTATTTCCCATCAGTACATGATGATCGTGGTGTTCGTGATTATGCATATTACAATCCTAAAAGTGCTTCTTCGGGGCGTTTACCGCTAAGTAACATTTCAGGATTCTCTAGTAAGTTTTTAATCCGAACCAGGAAACTCACGCTTTCACGACCATCAATAATTCGGTGGTCGTAACTCAATGCTAAATACATCATGGGTCTAATTACCACTTGACCTTTTTCAGCAATAGGTCTTTCCACGATGTTATGCATCCCAAGAATTCCACTTTGGGGAGGATTTAAAATTGGAGTACTCATCATAGATCCAAAAACACCTCCATTGGTAATGGTAAATGTACCTCCGGTCATTTCATCAATACTCAATTTGTTATCGCGGGCTTTTAGAGCAAGTCGCTTTACTTCCTTTTCAATTCCGTCTAGCGTTAGGGCTTCAGCATTGCGAATAACAGGCACTACTAGGCCTTTAGGCGCACTCACGGCAATAGAAACATCACAATAATCGTGATACACAATTTCTTCCCCATCTATGCTCGCATTTACTGAGGGCCACTCTTGAAGGGCAATACAAACTGCACGCGTAAAGAAACTCATGAATCCAAGATTAATACCGAATTCTTCTTTGAATTTGTCCTTATATACATTGCGCAAATCCATAATTGGCTTCATGTTCACTTCGTTAAAAGTAGTGAGCATGGCAGTATCATTTTTTGCTGCTACCAATCGCTTGGCAACTGTTTTACGCAGGTTGGACATTTTTTCGCGACGGGGTTCGCGGGAAGCAGCTACCCCAAATCCATGACCGGCATTTTCTTTTTTAGAAACACCTTGAGAAACTATGGCCTCTAAAACATCTATCTTCGTTATACGGCCATTTGAACCTGAACCTTTAACGGTTTGTGGGTTTACGTTATATTCTGCCATCAATTGCTTCGCAATAGGCGACGCAGATAAATCACTAAAATCAGCAGCAACTGGAACTTTGGCAGGTTCTATAGGAGCCGATACCGGCTCTGATTTTGCAGGACTTGCTTTAGGCTCCGGAGCTGGAGCTGCATTCGCAGGCTTTTCGGCGGTGTCATCGATCACGGCCACTACTGAATTCACTTCGATTGTATCGCCTTCAGCACCTTTAAGTTCCAGTATGATACCCGCTTTTTCAGCATTAACTTCGAATGTTGCTTTATCGCTTTCGAATTCGGCTATGGGATCATCCATATTCACCCAATCACCGACTTTAACCAACCATGCAGAGATGGAAACTTCGCTTACGGACTCCCCAGGTGCGGGGACAATTATTTCAATAGACATATACCTGTGTTCTCAGGCAAAGTTACGATAATTCAGTAAGTCACCCAAAACACGAAATTTTAATCTTTAAAGGAAATCGAAAAGCCGTTTAATAACAAAAAATCCCACTCTCGTGGGATTTTTAAAACCTTATTGTTTTTTTATAATTTCTCTTTGAGTGGGATAAAAGTTTTCCCCGTATCATCAGACTTGTTTAGGATGTATGATAATCCCATATGCAATTGAAAATACCAATCATTTAAGCCGTTGGTTGATCTTGCGGCCGTGGATGAAATCAAGTCATGCGTCGTTGAACCACCTGATATTTTTGATAATTTCGCCGTTTGAAGACCATTATCTGCTCGAATGAATCCATTATCAGGATTTGAGAAATATTCATCCGACATTAATACTTCTAACCATCTATCGTAATCACCACCGTACCAAACTCCGGGACCGTAATCATCCAAATAGTCCGTAAAGGTGTATACGGCCTTCATCTCACCTTTAAACGCCCAACGTTTGCGCAAATACGCCAATTGCCATGATAGCCCAATATTCCCTGAAAACAATCCATAGGGCTTCTTGTTTTCTAAGAAATTCTGTCCTTCCATTCCTAGTTTACGCAAGGAGGTGCGCTCTTCACTCCATAAACGTGCCTTATAATCTGAGTAAGATTCCTTACTTCCTTGATTTCTGTATGAGATACGATAAGGGGTATAGGTAAAAACACCCGCGCTAATTCCCATACTGTTGACAAACTTCCACTTTTGACCAGGCTTTAGATTGTATTTGCCAATATGCCATAAGCCCTCAATATCCCAAATAACCATAGGTGTTACAAACATCAAAGGCCATGTATTTTTATAAATCTGAATTTTATCATAATTGGCTCCTTCTACAAAAGGAACTTTACCGCCAGAAAGCAATCCAGTTGCCCATAAATTATGCATGGAAACCGTAGAATGGTACAAATTTGATTTTACAGAAAATCTATTGGTAAAATTATATTGTGCATATCCTCCATAACTAATTTCGATGGTACTTGGCATAGGAGCAAATTTGTGGCCGATATCTCCGCCACCGTAAATGGAACCGCCACCCCAAAAACCAAACTCCCAAGTTTTCAATTTTACGATGTCTTCTTTTTTACCAAACATCGGAACGATTACCATAAATCCGATTTTCGCTTTCAACGTTGTATCTGGCCACTCGGGACTAATTAAAGTGGTATCTACTTTGCGGTACAATGGAGGAGGTAATTGTGCCGGTGTCAATTTAGGAAGTTTGTACTTAACCCCATTTTGCATAGTAACCTCGGTAGGATTACCCTCTAAATACGTAACATTCAACGTATCTGAAGAAAGCTTCTGATTAATATTAACGCTTCTGTTAAATGAATCCCTCACCGCTACTAATTTCACATCTCCCACTACGTCTAAAACAATTTTGCCAAACTCATGCGTTGCGCCTAATATGAAAGGTTCGTTCCCTTTTCTCTCCTTCAAAGAACTTACCGCATCTACTTTTATTTTAGGCAAACTGTTATCCATACGATTGTCGAATACGACATCGTTAATACTTGCATTTGAATAAATTGCCCCAGCATTGATTTCTAGAGGCAAGCCTGAACCACCGCTAACAGACAAACCCACATTAAAAAACCCAGAGTAATTATTTACAAAAGTTAAACTACCTAAATCGATATTTTCAGGGTTTGAATTGCGCGCAATATCCAAGTGCAATATACCCATACTTGAATTTTCACCCTCAATTTCATTATCGTTAAAAGTTAGGTCTTTCAAATGGTATTCGATTCCTTCGCTACCCACCTTCTCCAAAATGATATTACTTCTATTGTTGTAAAAACGAGAATTGGAAATACTAAAATTGATAGATTTAGACTCCCTTAAATCTAAGTAGGGATTTGATGTATAAAGTATAGGCTCCTTGTAATTAATGCTATGAATCTGAGCATTGCTAATTTCGACATTCTTACGATACCAAAATGGATCAAATCTCAAGAACTGAACCAGTTCTTTTACATCTACATTCTTGAACTTTATATTTTGAGTTTCATTAATCCCACCAATAACTATACCTAATCCCGGATTGTTATCATCTTGAGATTTAATTTGAACCGGATTATCTACTGTACCCGTTACTTCCAAACCTCCATTCACAATAATTCTTGCCCCTGGTTCAAATACCAACGTTTGTCCTGCCTTTATTCGGAAAGTTTCGCCCGCTTCAATGGTTTTGGTCCCTGAAACCAAAATTTCATCGTTTTGCGCACTTACTACATCGAACATTACCAATGCGATGATTATTGAAATGATATGAATTTTCTTTTTCATTTTGATTTACTTCACTTGAATCAATAATGGAGATTCAAACTCCATATTCTTTATTTCATTATTTATATCTGCGGATTCCACCACTACGTATCTCAGATTTTCTAAACCCTCTTTGGGTAGTTCAATAGTTTCAGTAGCAGAAACCATCAATTCATTAGATATCCCAACTAAACGATACCTCAAATTAGAGATTTTGTATTTAAAATTCTGCAAATCGGGATGACTTGCATATACACTCAATTTGTTATTTAAACGCAATCTAGTTTTTGCAATTGACCCTCCACTCACTCCTTTGGCATTTACAAATGGCCTTGGCAAGTTTTGAACATAAACCGAATCACGCAAAAGCAAACCACCCGTCGCATTATTTATTTGGAATTTACACCAACCAACGCGTTCTGGTGTAAAGATCACTTTGCTCTGTTGCTTATTAATAATTGGGTCTTTATCACAATCGCATGACAAATTTCCAATATTTAACAGATTTACATATTGCAACTCCGACGTTTTTCCCTCAAAAAAGATATTGTACTTATTCTCTTTTTCTTTTTCGAAATTCTTTGCAACAGAAGTTACTTTCAAATTCTCTTCTACTCCATTTTTCTTGAAACTCAAGTCATAAACACCCACATATTGAGGAATAAACAGCAATGTATCACCAGCCCATTTATTTAGGGGGAAAATCTGATTGTTTTGTTTGGCTTCAACTTTAATTTCTTCGTGGTTGAAAACCACCACTTTTACCGTATCACCCGGACGAACGGCTTCAATATTAAACGCCATCAGTATTAAATAATCCCGATTTTGCTCTTCAGTTGTGATGATCCCTCCGTGTAATAACTTCATTTTAAGTTTCAAGTCGGCCATCCAGGTAACAACTACTCCAATGGGCACATGTTTAAACTTCCACTCTACCCATAGGTTCGCCTTTCCTGCTTCTAATCCATTCATCAAATCGCCAGAAAACAACTCTCGAAATTCCTTCTTTTTAGGATTATTATCAGGCAAGCCAAGGTAATAATCTCGGAGAATCACTAATTTATCAAATAACCTGTACCCTTTTTCTAATCTTATAAAAAAGTTATCGGTAAGGTTATAGGCATCTATTCCCTTATGTAAGGTTTCTTTATCATCGTATCCTACAAGTTTCCTAAAACCGCTCTCGATTTCAGTTACATTATCATAAACATCTTTAACCACAGGTTCGTCAAAAACTACTTTTGTGGATCGTTCCATATATTCTGCAAGCGTCACGTTTGTACGTAACCATTCGATAGGAATTTGCAACATACTTAATGATATAAAAATCAAGTACATTACACTAATAAGTTTGAAGCGTAAAACTTTAGCCTTTTTAACTCTAACGTAATTCCCCATATTATCCTTTGATTTTTAAAATTGGGCGGCCTTTTGAACTCACACCGCCCTCTTGACCCAACAAACGGATATTATCAAATATCAACACACTCCCCTTGGGGGCTTTTTCCTCCAATTCCCGCAAATCGTTTCTCAAAAAACGTGTGGTAGAATGTATTTTTTTAAATTTACCATCGGGATATGTAACACTCATATCAAAATCAACTACTTGCCAAAATGGATTTACTGATTCCAATTTATTTGCGTTTCCTAATTCGGAAATTTCACCGCTTACACCCATTAAAGCAACCGTTTCATCCGGCTTTAAAGTAGATACAAATGATGCCTTATCTATAATGTTATTCCCATTTTTCATTACAACATCAAATACTCCTTCTGATTCAGGTACAATTTGCAAAATCCATCCTTTGCGTGTAATTGAAGCTGCATTCGACTCAAAAGTCACCGCATTACCTCGTGGAACATAACTTGAATCTAGAGTAACGATGATAGGCTCCCCAACAAAACCAGAAATACTCGTTCCGCTATTGATATATCGAAACATTGGAGGTACCACTTTAAAATTCGTAAAAATGCGCTTTTCATTGGACATTATTTCCAAAGAATACGCTCCAATTCGACTAGGTTTGTAAAGCAGATTGTAGGTAGCCACTCCAATAGAATCCAATTTTATAGGCATTCCATTAATTTTAGCGGATAATACATCACTCGCTGTTTTGGGTCTTAGTTTAATACTGAGGGGTTCTCCAAGAATTAAGTTGCGTTTGAATTTCTGAATAAATTCAGTTTCATCTAAAGATACAATTTCAAACTTGGGTAATTCGGATTCTTTATTTTTTAAGGTCAGTATCGTTTCATAAAGCATCACAGTTTTAAAATGCTCTATTATCGAAGGAACGACTCCATTAGGAGTTCCTTTGAAGAAATAATATACCGCTTCAATATCTTGGCCTTCCGTAGAGGTGTAGGTAACAAACTCCTTTTTTAAGTTTTTATTACCGATAGGACTATAGGCTTTTAAATATCTTTCAAAAATTCCTCTTAATTCAGGAGCCCATTTGCCATTTCGCACTTGAATTTCAGCAAATTTATTTTCTCTTAATCGATCCCCTATTACGCCTGTATTCTTTTTGAAATCATCGTATGCTTTCGCTATTACTTCAAGTTCTTGAATACAAGAAAGGGTCGCCTTTTTAAGTGCGATTTCTTTTTCTCCCTTGGCTTTAAAAACGTTAAGTTCAGAAATCAAACGTTCGTTCACCATGATTTGAGATCTTGCAACATCTGGATACTGCAAAACATACATACCTGGGGAGGTAAAAAAGATTTGTACAATGAAAATCAAATAGAACAAAGACAATCTCATAAATGAGATATTCTTTGACTTTGTGACTTTTACGGTGAGATTTCCCATTGTAGAAGATTACTTCTTCAGAATATCGTTATACTGTTCGTTGATTTTTTTCAAATTTTCGTTGTAACCGGTCATTAAGTTATTGAACTCTGTAACTGATTGCTTCATGTTATTTGATTGTTCAACGTTAGACCGCATTTCCGTTTTAATTTCATTAACCGCCTTGGTCATTTCCATCAAACCGTTGTTCAACTCCTTTAAAGTTTCACTAAACTGCTGCATAGCAGACTGGTATCCATTGGTTTGAACTTCAACGCCACGCTCATCCACGTTATCCAATTGTGGAAATACCTGCTCCCATTGATATTCTTTCTCGGTTACTTTTCTTTCAAAAGCTGAAATCAAGAACACGATTGCTTCAACCGTAAGACCCACGATGAACATTTCGTTGGCATAGTTCCAACCTAAAAATTTGAACATCGCACCGACCAATACGATTGCAGCACCAACTCCATAGATAAAGGTAACGGTATCTAATTTACCTTTTTGTTCTTTTTGATTCATATTACTCATACTTGTAATTTTATAATGGGTTTTGTGTTTTACTTTTTAAGAATGTGTTCCTGAAATGAATTCCAATTGGCAACATTTTGCTTCAAGGCTCTTTTAGTAGCTGCCTTGTTTAATATTACAAAGGCAACTAGCAATACGAATAAGGCACTTACCGAAACTACTAATTGGTCTGCAAACTTCTTAGCCATCTCTTCCTTAACGCCATCAACTAATTTATTCTGTTGTTCGAATTTTTCCGCAAATTGATCCAACGCAATATTCATAGCGCGCTCATTCTGTGCTTGAAGTTCTAAACTTTTTTTCATCTCAGATTGAACCGCTTCTTTATTGGTCTGCAATTCAGTTTTCATTAAAAACAATGCACTTTCTAATTCGGTGATTCGTTGTGCATATTGCAAGTTTTGTTTTTGCAATCGTTCCAATTTTTGATCTAATTCGTTCGTTTTAATTGCATTATCTGTTTGAGCATAACTCAAAGAGCTTGAAATAAAAGCAATAACTAAGAGTATTAGTTTATACATTGTGATAGAGGGTTTATTCATACAAAAATCGCTGCGAAGATATGACATATTTTGAAATTCAATGATGTTTTATATATTACGTTTATAACAATTGATTTTTTTTATTTATTAAAAACCTCGTTTACAATAAGCAGATTGCAAAAATCAGACCAAACCCTATATCCCCAAATACCAATAATCCGTTACTTAAATTTATTCTTTAGTTTTGCATGTCATGCGCACACATTTAACCACTTTTATAACGGCTTGTTTGCTGCTTATAGGCTCTTCGGGAATTGCGCAACCCGCTCAATACCTAACGATTGTTGTCACTGAAAAGTCTTCCGGTGACCCCATCCCCTTTGCCTCAATTTCTTTAAAGTCAAAATCGTTGCAAGTGGAAACTGACTTCAACGGGAAGGTTCGAATTGCTTTGCCTCAGACGGATTCGGACACCCTTGTTTGCTTTTTTACTGGTTATACAACGCTTAGTAAACCATTAGATTCCGTTCGAAAATCAACCTTTCTGAAATTAGAAATGGAACGCGAAATTGTTCGTAGTCAATCCGTTTCTATTTCCTTAGGAATCAACCCTGCACACAGATGGATCCGATTAGCTCAACAAAATCGCAATCTACATAACCCCCTTAATTTTCCGGGCCATTCTACATTGCTGAGAACACAAAATACGATTGCCCTAAATAATATCTCTTCAAACTTCTTCCATAAAAAATTGGGCAGTTCTCTTCACGAACTTTCCGATACGCTTAGTTATGTGAGTGGCGATTCTGCCCAACGTGTATTGCCCGTTTTCCATTCTGAAACGATCAGTAGAATTTTTCAACAATCGAACCCTTATAAACAACAAGAGTTTATTCTAGGTAGCCGGGTTCACGGCGTTGGCGTCGATCAGGGCGAATTTATTTCGCAATTAACCGGTTCTGCACTCCTTACCTATAATATATATAAGCCTATCCTCACTTTTTTGGAAAAAGGAATTCCTTCTCCTATTTCCGATGCTGCCTTCAATGCATATAATTATGAACTTATTGGTGTCGATAAATCCAAAAAACTTCGTGAATTTTTAGTGCGTATTACCCCACAAAATGAACAAGATGTGGCTTTCAGTGGAATTATTTGGATACAAGAAGTTTCAGGTGCGATTACCCGATTTGTACTCGAATTACAAGGTACTTCTAATTTGAATTACATCGATCGCATCAAAATTTCACAAGAACACGTTATCGATACAAACTTCCAGAATAGATGGGTCCTTAAACACGGAAGGATCTCCTTCGACCTAGAAGACTTGAATAAAAAGGCGGCAAGTATCATCGCGCTAAATGAAATTTCCGTAATTTCATACCGATTAGAACCCTTTGTTGCCGATAGTATAGGAACTCAACGCATTGTTAAAGATGATGACGCCCATAATCGCGATACCAGTTTTTGGGCTAATTTTAATTTTTTGAATCCCAATGAAGCCTACAAACGTATACACGAACAAATTGATTCCGTAAAAGCAATCCCAATTGTAGCCAAAGGGGTGAGCTTAGTTAATGTCATGGTCGACGGATACTATGGACCCGGACTGCCCATTGAATTCGGGCCTTATTTCCTTATCGCCGGATACAATCCGTTAGAAGGCATTAGAACTCGATTGGGCTTCCGGACTTCCTACCGGCTGTCTGAAAAATGGCAGTGGGAAAGCTTTATTGGATATGGATTTAGAGATAAAGAAATCAAATACGGTGCTAAGTTCAGTTGGCATCCCAATCCTAAAAACGGCACTTATTTTAAACTTTCCCATGCACAAGATGTAGAACTTATTGGATTTTCCGATAACGATGCGGTTTCTAGTGGAGATGCTTTAGTAACGGCCTTGAATATGTTCTCTAACACTTCGGTTACCTATTGCGAATCAGAAAAATTGGAGATAGGCACCGATATCGCAAGGGGATTAACGCTTTCCAGTGTTTTGTCACATAGACGATATTCACTTCCCAGCAATCAACGCGTTCAACTTGCTTGGTACGATTCCTTACCCAGTCAACGCATTGGTTTTAACCTTAACAATGCTACTGCCACCTTAAAAATTCGCTACGAACCCAAAGTTTTTTACTTGATTCGCCGTGGTCGCCGCAAAAAAATAAGTCCTTCCGGACCCATTTATACCCTTTCCTACATGCAAGGTATCAAAGGTTTCTTGGGAAGCCGATTTGATTATTTTCGGATAGCAACACAGGCCGACCACCAGAAAGTCTGGGGTCGATTTGGTCGCACCTTAACCCGTATTCAAGCCTCTAAAGTTTTTGGCGCCATTCCTTTCCCACTTTTAGATATCCCTTTGGGAAATCAATCCTTGGTACTCAATAACCGTTCATTTAATCAAATGCAGTTGTTTGAATTCGTTGCAGATCAAACCATTCAATGGCAAATTTCCCATCAATTTAACGGCTACTTTTTCAATCAAATCCCCCGACTTTCGAAGTTAAAATGGCGCGAAGTGATCCATACAAAAGGCATTTGGGGTAGTTTAAGTGCTGAAAACGCGGCATTTATCCCTCAGGAAATTCCAGGAGACCAACCCATTATTCCCATTCATGGATTCGGTGGGAAACCTTACCTAGAAGCGGGAGTAGGCATTGAAAATATGTTCCGATATTTCAGAATTGATGCGATTTGGAGACTCACCCATAGAGACGCATTTCCCGATAGAAATTTTGGAGTGAAACTCTCGGCATTTGTAAAATTCTAAAAATTTCAATCAAGAATTTCGATGTTGTATCAATCGAAATCCGCCCCAAAACCATGCGCCTATTAAAATCAATCCGCCTATGGGCGTAACCGCTCCCAAAATTCTAAAGCCCGATCCGATAACTTCGTTTAAAGATACCAATACCAGGGTACCCGTAAAAAGGATGGCTCCGATACCGATCCATCGCACTACCCCCCAAGGTTTATAAAATACCTTACTAAGTGCATCCCCTTCCTTGA
The DNA here is from genome assembly GCA_965655465.1 of Bacteroidia bacterium. GTDB lineage: Bacteria > Bacteroidota > Bacteroidia > NS11-12g > UBA955 > VMCP01. The sequence continues at coordinate 48,833 of CBFHGY010000005.1, forward strand.
TGCGTTCCACAAATGCCAACAAAGCCATTATTCCCAGCATATTGTACATCCAATACTTCCATGCCGTTTCCCAAACAGACAAATAACGCGGGCTCAAAACACCTTCTAATGCATGTGCACCCAAAGCTCCTGCTCCTATTCCAAGGGCAAGGCCCATCATGGACCATGCAATACCATTCTTTCTCATTTCAAAACCTATTTAAGAATAAATGCCCCATATCATAATTTACACAATCCCGTTTCAACCAATTGAGACCTATTATTTAATGTCCCTCCTTAATTGAAACACGAATTTATTATTTTAATTACTACTTATTAACGTGTTTACAGCCATTACAAGACTTACAATTGTGCCGCAATTCCCAAACCTATCCATCTTGGCATCATGGGTACGCTGGCAATTTCTCGGTATTGTATATTGCCTAAATTCATCCCATTCAGATAGGCGTTCCAAGACTTCCCCCGAGAAAATTCCAATTTTGCATCGATTATATTGTAAGAATTGGAGCTAAATCGGGATATATGGCGCCAAATCCCGCTGAAATATAGTCCGGTTTGGTTCAATCCATCGGGACCTTCCCATAATTTCACACGAAATCGCAGGGTATTTTGTAAGGGCATATAATTCAATGCATTTTTTGAATTCAAACCGGGCAAATCAAGTTGTGAGGATCGCAATACACACCCGTTCCAAACCAATTCAGTGCCCTCTGGCAAAATGGGTAAAAATTCCTTCAAACGGATTTCCCATTCGGCACCACGAAATTGCAAAGTACTTATATTTTCAGGCTTCCATTTCAAGGTATCGTTATTGCGGACCCAATCGATTATATCGGTATAGTCTTTTTGGAAAATCGAAAATTGCGCACTCCATTTTCCTTTTTGATAACGGTAACCAAGCTCGGAATTGCGCGCTCGTTCCGATTTTAAATTCGGATTACTCAAATTAGCTCCGTCTTTATAATACCAATCGGTATAGGTGGGTAAGCGTTGGCCGGTACCAAAATTCCCCCATAACGAAGATGATTCCAGTATTTTGTACTGAAATTCTGCACCTGGATAAACCTTAAATCCTATAAAATCCGTATGTAAGGCATACCCCCCAATCGTCGTACTGAATTCGGGTGTCCATTGATGAATATATTCACCGTATACGCCTAAAATTTCGCGGCTATGATTGCCTAAATTATTACTCGTGATTTTTTCACTTCTGGATTCAATTCCAAAGGCCAATCTAGAATCATTGAAGAAATGCAAATAACTCGCTTCCATTTGAATTGCTTGATTCTGATGTTTATTTTGATAAAGTGTCGGATTGAATTGGGTATAAATATAATGGTCAAAATTCCATCTACCACTGGCCGTTAACGTCAATTTATCTTTATCTCCCAAGTTAGATTGAAATTGTGCCGAAGCGAATTGGGTGTTTACCGTTTCTCGCGCATTGGAATCCCGCGGAGCCGCATAAAACAATCCCGCCCCAAAATCATTGTTATTGGTTCCGCCCAAAAGTGAAAATGAACCCAGTTCTCCTTCGTTCGATACCTTTAAAAAGGTGCGCAATTGTTCAAAATCCGTATTCCAACGATACCCGTTGCCCTTAAGTCCTTCTGCACCTCCCATTACCTGCCAGTTGCTAAATTCTCCTCCGGCAAATAATCGAAGTCCACCATTGAGACCTGCATTCGGATTGTTATCCGTAATACCCATTCCAAAGCTCTCAAATGCGAAGGGCGTTTCGCTGTGTTTTTTAGTAATAATTTGCACGACCCCACCTAAAGCATTTAGTCCGTAACGACGCGCGGCGGTACCCCGAATGACTTCGATGCGTTCAATCATTTGCAAGGGAACCGGTAAATTCATTTGGTGGTGACCGGTTTGAGGGTCTGTCATACGCACCCCATCAACCATTACTAAAACCTGATCAAAAGTACTTCCTCGAATACCTATATCGGATTGGGTGCCCATGGGACCGCGTTGACGAATATCTATCCCACTTATGTAGGTCAATAATTCATTCACATTTTGTACAGGCAAGGCTTTAATTTCAGCTTGCGTAATAACCGTTACGTGCATGCCAGATTCCGATAACCGCACGGGTAAGCGTGAAGAACTCAATTCAAGTTCGACCATAAGGCTGTAATCAGCGCCATTAAATTTCGAAGTGTCTGTGGTAGTTTGAGCCCTAATTAAGAAGCAATTAAGTGCGAAAAACGCAAAAAACAGTCGGGGGAAGATTTGCATATTTCGCAAAAATAAGCCTAATCGTCTAAAGCCATATCAATAAGTTGCGCTACATGGTCTCGGTGTGCCCTTAACACATAGGTTTCTGTAACCCCTTTTGGCAAGGCCGATTGCATCCATTTTTCGATGCGCTTTACTTCTGCTAAAACATTGGCTTTTGTTACCCCATCAAAGCCGCTCTTTGCTTTCCAAATACCCAGTAGTTGCTCTGTATATGCTATCTGTAAGTTACGTCGCATGGTATTCGGCAAGGCGTCTAAATCTGACTTAAAAATGGCATCCGTTAGCGACTGTAGCATCTCCGATTGGGTGTACGTATTGCCCACAAAATAGCTTTCATTAAGTCTGGATAAGGTAGTAGGATGTAATAAATGAGCCAACACCGATTTTTGGGTCATTAAAATACTTTGAAACACCGAAGGCAGTTCCGCTCTCGCAAAAAAGTCAAAACCGCGACGCTCAGATTGCAAATAATAGACCAATCCATCTGGGATTTTAAAAGCGTCCGGAGCAAAAATATGGGTTTCTAAAGCCTTCATAGCCCGTCGTTGATCTGCTGCCGCTACTGCTTGGTATGGCTTCTTATTATCGGTAAGTCCTGGCATAAACCGTTCAACATAAACCCCTCCGATATAACGAGAAATAATACCCGCATTCTTACCGTAATTCCCTAAGAGCAGATTGAAACTCTTACGCAATGGTTCGTAACTGTGTTGATCGTGTCCATAACGTGCCAATAAGCCCGGCATTAAAGACTCGGATAAGGCAATTTGTTGGGTGCAATGGGTAATGGCATCATTACTTAAATCGCCTACATTCACTCTGGGATCCATGGCTTTTCCGGGTGCCCGCATATCATCGGCATCGTTACCAAATGCATGTTCTGGCATAATACTGCGCATAGTAATTTGCTGTAAACGCGCTGCTTCAGCATCAGGATCCTCTAAAGCAACTGAATACCCGTAATCAATGGCCCACAAATCGTAGGGCCCTGGCTTTATTTGTTCATATTGCACTTTAATTTGATTATTCGGGGGAAGATTTATAGCCGGATAATCCATTACAGAACCTATTAGTCCGCGGTCGTAGGTCAATTCTGGATTCAACAATTCCTCAGGACTGTTCAACTGCGATGCTCTCATGTTGTGATTCAATCCTAATGTATGTCCCATCTCATGTAATATTAGATAGTGCACGGATTCTTCTAAAAGTCGGGTTAATTCACCACTATCTAATTGGGTAATTTGGGCCCATGTTTGAGCTTTATTTAATTCCTCATGTAACAGTTTTCCAGCCGTACAAAATTCATGGTTTTCATGTCCTCTAGGAACCTCATAAACGTCGGTCAATCGCACTCTATTCGTTAGGAAAATATATTCGAGCATGATATCGGCACCGAGAATTTCGCCCGTGCGCGGATTCACAAATGAGGGTCCATATCCGCCGAAAGGAGGATTGGGAGAGGAAGTCCATCTCAAAACATTGTAGCGAATATCACCCGCATCCCAAGTGGCGGTATCTGGTTGTTCATACACTTCAACCGCATGGATAAAACCGAGGGGTTCAAAGGCCTTATTCCATTCAAGAGCTGCATGTTTAATTATAGGTCTGAGGTATTTGGGCGTGGTATTTTCAATCCACCAAACGATGGGCTTCACGGGTACACTTTTTGCCAAATCTGGATCTTTTTTCTCCAAATTCCAACGGTGTATTACATCCTTATAATTGGTATATCCCGTGGCTGTCATATCGTTAATTCTTTCGGTAAAATAACCAATTCGATAATCATCGCGACGGGGTTTGAAATTGTTTTGGGGAAGTTCTAAAATACTGTGTTGTAGGAGCACATTAACATAGCGATTGTCGGGAACAGACTCGCTGCCGCCTGTTGGTGCGGGATTATCGAATCCATAATTCACCACAAAATCTACATTTTCAGGATAGTTTTTAATGGTTTGATAAAAGGTTTTTTCCTTGGAAAGTTTTCCTAGTTTAAAGCCTTTCGCCGTACTGCGAGAGCTGGAACCCACTTCGTGAAGTTTTTCAGTAAGAAATAAGGCATCCGCAGATATAAGTACGTTTCCAATAGTATCTTGTGCAGCTATTTTTTCAGAAGCAAGTATGGATTGGGAAATGTTGGCTTCAGCGGCTTTGGACACTTCGTTTTGGGGATCGAAGTAATAATTGGTATTGTGCTGAATGAGGTCGATTTGAGCATATCGGCGTTGAAAGCTGATAATTCTGCTACCGCGATAAGAGCCGCGGTGATGACCGGCTTCAATGACTCCATTTTCGGTATAGGTAAAGTGGATATATTCTTTGCGGAGTTGTTCCGGTTTTAACTTGAGGAAGAGTTCACCGCTTTGGGTATCTTGGTAAAGGTCAAAGATCCCGGGAATGTGTTTAAATCCTTTTATTTTTTCAGAGATATTGGGGATGGTATTGGGTGATTTTACTGCTTTGGGGGCTTGATTTTTTTTCGATTTTTTAGAACCAAACCATTGTGCATGAGCCGTATTAAGGGTTAAAATTGCGGCTACTAGACCTATACGAAATAAAGACATAGGGTTGCAAATTAGCGTTTTAGGTGGAATATCGGGGCATCGAAAATATTTTTTAGACACAAATATTTCAAAACTTTGGACTAATTCCATTTTTTCAATTACCTTTGCACTCCGTTTGAGGGGAAAGAAATTCTCTTTTACATCAAACAAACCGCATGCGTAGCTCAATTGGATAGAGCATCTGACTACGGATCAGAAGGTTTGGGGTTCGAATCCCTACGCGTGCACGATCAAAGCCATCTTTTTAGGTGGCTTTTTTTATGCCTTTACCAGTGTTAATGCGTGTTTGGCCGATAGAAGAAAGAACGATTTAAAGTGCTTCTGCGCCAAACAAAATTAACTTAAAATGTGATAAAATCATCCTTTTAACCTTGAAAATGAAGATTTTTGACGCAGTTTGAACGCAGTTTTCCTTTGGAACTTGCTAAAACCCAAACACTCACTAAAAAGAGTTAAGTCACTGATTATAATAGGAAAAACACCAATATAAAACCCCAGAATCTCCTACCCTCACCCCCAAATTCCTATGTAAACGAGCGTGGGGGTTACTTATTCTTACCCCCCTATGTTGATTTCAGGATTCGGGTATTCCCCCGCTTTCCTAATATTTAAAGTTAATATAGCTATAGTTGAGTTAAACTTAACTAACCTAGCAACCCCATATTAACAGATATCCTATTTTTCTTTCTGCTTGTGCTAAATAAAATAATTATGAAAATTACAACAGCACAACGGAAAAGGGCTAGGATTCGATTGTCGATTCAAGGTCCTAGTGGTAGTGGGAAGACGTTCTCTTCTCTACTTATTGCTAAAGGATTGGTAGGCGACTGGTCAAAAATCTGTGTTATCGACACGGAAAACCACTCAGCTGATCTCTATTCTCACTTGGGAGCGTATAACGTTCTTTCTCTGGGGAAACCTTTCACGCCTGAGGCCTATGCTCAAGCCATTGAACTATGTGAGCAATCGGGTATGAAAGCCATCATCATCGACTCGTT
>CBFHGY010000006.1:0-41662 GCA_965655465.1 Bacteroidia bacterium
AAATTAACCCCGATTGCCCGTGTATTAAAATATCAGAATTTCCTACCCGTATCGATGCAGGCAAATCCGTTGAAATGAAATTTCGATTTGATACCGTGACCAAAACCGGTGCTAAAAGTATCGGAATACGTTTAATTACCAACGATCCCCAACAACCCGAACGTTATATCTGGGTCAAAGCCCAATTTCCCGAAAAGTATGAATACAAGTGTCCAACGTGTCCTTAGAACATAAAAAAGGCCTTTAGTATTCTAAAGGCCTTTTTTAGGCATTTTAATTGATTGTTTTATCTCAGGTTATGATAGACGTTTTGAACGTCATCATCTCCCTCTAAGCGTTCGACCATATCTAAAACTTCTTGCGCCTGTTCGTCGGTTAAATCTACATAAGAATTAGGGATATATTGCAATTCAGCATTTGCAGTGGCAATATTCAAATCTTCCAACTGTTTTTGCATCATACCAAAATCCGTAAAACTGGTATACACATATACATCTTCATCATCGAAAGCGAAGTCTTCGAGTCCAAAATCAATCAATTCAAACTCCAATTCATCTAAGTCTTTGTCACCCAGAGTTGCTTTAGAAATTTTAAAAACTCCTTTACGGGTAAAATTGAAATCCAAGGATCCGGTTTTGCCCATAGTGCCCCCTCCCTTGTTGAAATGCATGCGCACATTGGCAACTGTTCTTGTCGTATTATCCGTAGCAGTTTCGACCACTACTCCCACTCCATGTGGACCGTAACCCTCGTAACGTACCTCTTCGTAATTTCCTTCTGCTTTATTCAAAGCCCTTTTAATCGCCGCCTCAACACGGTCTTTGGGCATATTAACCGCCTTGGCATTTTGAATGGCAACACGCAATCGGGGATTGTAATCTGGATTCTCCCCTCCCATTTTAACCGCAATGGCAATTTCTTTTCCTAGCTTAGTAAACTGTTTCGCCATTCGGTCGAAACGTGCAAACATTTTATGTTTGCGTTTTTCAAACATTCTTCCCATTGCTGCAAAAATATTGCATTTATGGGTAATCTATACATCTTAATGAAGAAACACGCTTGAAATCCGTGGATCCAAGGATTAATTTTTTACCCCTTCACTTTTTACACGGTTGAATCTTTCCTTAACCGAGTCACCATTGCGCTCCTGTTTAGGTTGTTTTCCTTACAAATCGGGCTGAGTTGGAGCTTCCATGGAAATTACCCCTTCAATAAGATCTGCAGTTTGGCGCATCGTTAAATTGATTCTAATAAATCGGGATACCAATTCCTTCAATGTAATGCCATGTTCTTCTAAAATTGCTGGAATCAAACTCTTCCTTGGATGCATATTCGGCATAGTATTTATGTCGAGTATATACATATGTCCGTCGTATTCGCGCACATCCACGCGCGACATATAATTAAGTCCAAAAGTATTATGCGACATCACGGCTGCCGTTTGTAATTCGCGCTTCATCTCTTCGCTTAATTGGGGATGGAAATCGCGTTGGGTTGTGCCAAAAGCGCTGCCCGCAATAAAAACATCTCGAGCCGGAAAAGGTACTATTTCTACCGGGGGTAGGACTTCATATCCACTGCCATCTGCTTTTGGGATTACCCCCACAGAAAATTCTCTCCCGATTAAATACGGTTGAAGTAGGGTATCGGAATCGATACCAGCACTTAGTCGTAACTGGGCTTCTTCAATATCGATAATTTCTATACCTCTATGACAGCCACCAAAACGAGGTTTTTGAATATAGCTATCAAAAGAAAGCAGCGAACTCTGCGACAAAGAAACGGGAGTGCGAACGCCTTTTTCCAGCAACAATTCCTCTACTGCCTTTTTATCTTGAGCTATTAACTGGGCATCGCCACAACTACTCAAATGATTGATTCCCTGTAAATCGAGCCAAGCCGCAACTTCGGCCTGATTATAATTCCCATATCCATAGCATAAATTCAGCACAAAGTCAGCGCTTTTCAGCAGCGCCGCCAATTCCTCGTTGGGTTGCATCATATGCACCACCAATGTTGCGTAATCTTCACTCAAGGCTTCAACAAAGGAGCCAACGGTTTCAAAATCTATGTTTTCTTTCCAGGGGGTATACCGACTTTCGGCATACAAAATCGCAACAGTAGGCTTCATAAAAGGGGCGCAAATATAGAACACGTATTGAGAGTTTTTTTACATCAAAATTAAGTTTATGTCAACTTTGTATTGCAAACCGATTTAAATCTGTTAAAAACGATGTATATCAATACATTAATACTTTCAAACAATTCGATAAACAACCGTAAAAACAACACAAATCCTCTGTAAAGGATTTGTGTTGTTTTAAGGGTTACTCCCTAAAAGGAATAACTCAAGGTAGAAGAAATATTTCTACCCGCAGCGGAAATTCCACTAGCAAATACGCGGTATCTTAAATCGAATAGATTTTCCACAGAAATTTGGAACTTCCATCGGTCCTGATATTGAGCACCTCCTCGGATGTTAGTGATTCCCCAAGATGGATTCCCAATACTTGTACCGTTTGAAAATCCGGGAGTATATTTTAAATTATCTTCTCCACTGGGGGAATATTCACTTAAGGGTTTTGATCCATTGAAAACATATTGACCCTCGACCCAAAATGCATTATTCTGCCATTTTATAGAAACCTGCCCGTATAAAGGGGGAATATGATCCATGGGTACCCAATCTCCATTGCCGTATTTGACCCTACCCTGGGTTTCGGTAATACCTCCTTTAAACGTCCATTGGCGTGCAAATCTCCATTGTAAATTTGCAAAAAATCCGTTTATATGCCCCTGCCCTATATTTTGAATTTGGTAAATGGGCGTCATAATGCCATCCCATGAAATGGAATCTTTACCCGCAATCGCTCCAAATGCATCCGACATGAGATCATTCACGATTGAATAATAGGCTCCAGCCTCTATGTAAATATTTTCCCTCATTTTATAATTAAAATTGAGATCAAAGGTATGGGCAACTTCCGGTTTTAAATTTTTTGACGGAAAAAGCACTTTTAATCCGCGCTGCGATTCAAAAACCTTCGTCATGTCATCGATATTTGGATTTCTAAACGATTGATTGATGGATGCTTTCACCAATAATTGTTCATTTAATTTTTGAACAACTCCTACATGATAACTGGGGGCAAAATGAGAAAACGACGTATTATCAAAGGGTAAATCCCATGGATTTTGTTTCTTAAATGCTGCTGTTAATTGGTAATATGTTAACCGCAATCCGCCTATCAATGTCGTATTCCCCCAACTGCGTTTAAGCTGGGTAAAAATGGCAACCGATTGCGTGGATGCAAATGAGTCGGCATACCTTGACTTAGCCGTAGTTTCTTCATTGGTGAGCACATTTCTTTGTAAACCCAGGCTATTTACATGATTGTATACATATTCAAAGCCGGAATATAATTCCCAATTACCCAAAATATCCTTTCGATCATAGTTAAAACTAGACATATTAACAAGGTCTGATTGCAAGCGCTCATTGGGTTTATTCCATGCCCGTGACAAACGGCCTACTTCAAAAATCTGGTGTGCCAAACGAAAACGTTGTTGCGCGGGATCTTGAGCCTCATAGGTATATGCAAAATACAAACGATTTTGCGGCACATAAGACCAAGTTCCGTATTCTAAAGGCAGGTAATTCGGATCAGAATTGGGAGCCCAATATTGCAAACGGTCGTAACGCGGAATGTTACCGGCAAAGGATCCTTGAAAATTTAATGAATGTAACCCTTTGGCTTGAAAGCGGTATTTCAACATCAGATCGGTTTGTTCGTAACCCGAATTAGGCTGCACATAGGGATCTTCGTTGGGAATTATACTATCTATATTCCCCGTACCGCTGTAATTGGAAATCATTTTAAAAGGCTGCAGACCGAAGCTATCCGGGACATTTGAATTCGTGTACTTACCCATTCGTAAATCGCCAAATCGAGAATGGGTTAGATTAAACAGCAGCGCATTTTTATGCCCTTGGTACTCAATCGAAGCATTCCCGATAATGCTGTTTGATGCGGACTGAAACCTTAAATTAGCGGCACCCACTAAACGTGAGGATTGACCCATTATTTTCCCGGACTCATACAATCTTTTGGGGTAATCTATTTTTGAAACTTCACTCAACAGTTTAGGATCTCGCGTTTTCATGTACAATACGCCTCCCATGGCATCTGAGCCAAATAAAGTAGAGCCCGATCCAAAGTTAATTTCCAAGCGTTCTAATGCGAAGGCGTCTATACTTACAATGTCTTGCAAATGCCCTGCTCTAAAGGTTGCATTGTTCATACGAACCCCATCAATAACCATGAGAACACGACTTGCTTCAAAACCCCGCAAAACGGGGCTTCCTCCACCCATTTGACTTTTTTGCACAAATACTTTACCCGTCAGTTGCAATGCATCGCCCAAATTGGCACCTTGCAACTCTTGCAGTTTTTTGGCACTGATTAGTTCAATTTCGTGCACGGATTGTTTTCTCATTGATCCGTATCGGTCTGCACTGATCAATATTTCATCAAACGACTCTAAGTCGCTACTATCTTTTATTTGCTGGGCGCTCAGCATTCCGCTAAAAGCAACTCCCATAATACATACTAATTTTTTCATTGTTCCTTCGGAACTCAAAGAGGTAATAAAACGTTAGCCTTAACCGAAGAGACATTAAACTTCGGTAAGACATAAATCAAGGAGCATAAAGCTCATTCTCTAAGAAAAATGAAGTTCCGGAGGTTGCGATTGTTTGCGAACAAATCCCAATGAACAAGAATCCTTATCGACCCTATTTATACGCACCACAATGTATGAATTTTCAAACTCAAAGGGACTAAATTCCTCGGTAAAAAGGTTGTTGGAAGCTTTAAAATTAGGCGAAGTACTCCAAGGGATTTCTTTTTGTATTCTTTGGGATATAAAATTCAGCAATTGCTTTTCTTTTGCGTCTCGAAATGCAATTACCTTGAGTCCTTTAGGAGTATGTTGTACACTTAAAACGTCGTACATCATGCCATTTACTTCGATTTCATCTTCTGCAGAAATTGTTCCTATTGAAGTTTCCTCAAAAATCAGGGTATCTATATTTTCTGCTTGGATATTTTGATTGCGAATTTGCTTTTTAATGTCTTTGCGGTGTTGATTCAATTGCTGCCCTTGCCATACGGGATGTAAAAATCCTAAAAAAAGAAAAAGGGTACCTAGTATGGCCGCTAATTTCTGCATCGACACACAAAAATACCCAAAAAAATATACTTGCTACCATTATATTTTGCGACCTTTGTGTCATGAATTCGGTATATGTAGTGGATATTTTGCGCACCGCCGTAGGTAAATTTGGAGGCACTTTAGCTTCTGTTCGGCCCGACGATTTGGCTGCCGTGGTTATAAAAGGTATAATGTCTCGTAACAAGGGCATCGATTGGTCAGAAGTAGACGATGTGATCTTCGGCGCTGCCAATCAAGCGGGAGAAGACAATCGGAATGTGGCACGTATGGCTTCGTTATTGGCAGGCCTACCAGAAACGGTTCCAGGGTATACCGTTAACCGCCTTTGCGCTTCGGGTTTACAATCTATGCAAAATGCCTATATGGCCATTAAAAGTGGAGAAGCTCAAATGATTCTTGCTGGCGGCACTGAGAGTATGACTCGTGCCCCTTTTGTAATGGCTAAAGCAGAAAGTGCATTTTCTCGCACTCCTGAAATTTACGATACCACTATTGGATGGAGATTTACCAATCCTGCACTTTCGAAGTTACATCACCCCTTTTCCATGGGAGAAACGGCAGAAAACGTTGCCGAAAAATGGAATATAAGTCGCGAACGACAAGATCTTTTTGCATTGTCTTCCCAGGAAAAATGGCAAACGGCTCAAGCCAAAGGGGCTTTTGACCAGGAAATTATTCCAGTAGAAATCCCACAGCGCAAAAAAGATCCCATTATTTTTAAAACCGACGAACATCCGCGATTAAGCTCTTTAGAAATCCTTGCCGGGTTGAAACCCGCTTTTCGAGAGAATGGAACGGTTACCGCAGGCAATGCTTCGGGAATAAATGATGGTGCTGCTTGTGCGTTATTGGTGAGTGAAGAAATGTTAAAGCGGTATAATCTTACCCCAATGGCCCGAATTGTTAGTTTTGGTGTAGCTGGTGTAGATCCTGCATATATGGGAATTGGACCAGTTCCTGCTAGTCAAAAAGCCCTAAAAAAAGCCGGGTTGCAAATTCAAGATATCGATATTTTAGAACTGAACGAAGCTTTTGCTGCACAAGTATTAGCCAGTATGGATGAATTGCATGCCGATCCCCTAAAAGTAAATTTAAATGGGGGTAGTATTGCGATAGGACATCCATTAGGAGCCAGTGGAACTCGAATTTCAGCCACTTTGTTGCATTTATTAAGCGCAAATCCAAACAGCAAATACGGACTTGCAAGCATGTGTATCGGAGTAGGGCAAGGCTCTGCGATTATATTTGAAAATCTGAATCGTTAAAATGCGATTTCGTTTGGATTTACAATATGAAGGGAGTGATTATTGTGGTTGGCAAATTCAACCAGATGCTCCCAGCGTCGAATCCGAAATAGAAAAAGCCCTTGCAATACTGCTACAAGAAAACATCGATGTAATTGGTTGCGGTCGCACCGATACGGGTGTGCATGCTTCCTTTTATACCGCTCATTTTGATACCGATTTATTGATCGATACGGGAACTCTTTTGTATAAATTACAAAAAATCCTGCCACCAAGTATTGCAATAATCGCAATTACACCTGCTAGTTCTGATTTTCATGCCCGTTTTTCAGCAAAATCCAGATCTTACATCTATCGCTTGATTCAACAAAAAGACCCCTTTGAAACCCGACATGCTTATTTATATCTTGGGAAATTAAATCTCGAATTAATGAATACCTCATGTAAGGACTTGATAGGAACGCATGAATTTACCGCATTTTGTAAAGGACAACCCTCTACAGACCATTACCGCTGCACGGTAACACAAGCACACTGGATTCAAACTTCAAAGGGCTTGGAATTTCGTATTAGTGCTAACCGGTTTTTGCGCAATATGGTGCGCGCAATTGTGGGCACCCAAATCGACATTGGAACCGGCAAAATGAGCCTTGACCAGCATCAGAGAATCCTGGTGGAAGGACGTCGCTCTGATGCCGGCAAATCAGTTCCAGCACATGGCCTTTATTTAAGCGCAGTTGAATATTAATCCAATCCTATTTTTCTCAAGAAGCGATCAACCGAACGCTCACCGGTAGCAGAAACGCCAAAATCACGTGGCTTAACTTTATTATTGGTGTTTGCCATGATTTCAAACAATTGTTCGTCGTTGGTGTAAATATTCACCCGATACGATTGAATATAGAAATATACTTTATTTACTCCATCGTCGAGATAAATATGCATTTTCTCCGCTCCACGTTTTGCTTCCATATAAATGGTGGCATTAATTTTCTTGTTAATTGGAGTTCCAAATAAAGATACCAAAGATAAGGAACCATCCGAAAACATGCCCCGTGCTTTGCTATCCCAACGGAAAGCTGCATCACTGAATATGAAATTATAATTGGTTTCGTCTTTAGCTCCCAATCGGTTTAAGTTTCCTTTGATTTGATTGCGCTGTTCTAAATTTCTCAAAATATCTCTTCGCAATCCGGGATCGTCAATTAATTGGTGAAGGTTTTCTTTGAAGAAATCGGTATTCAAATCCACATCTCCAATGCCTTCACCAAGAAACATCTCGGTCATTCGTTTCTTAAAATCGGGATGCAAAGGAAAATCCATGAGCATACTCAAGTTAAATTGGAAAGCAGAATCACCGGGCGCAAGATCGGCTGTTCCAGCCGCTCTAAATTTCACGTTTTCAGATTCTACACCAAAATCCATTGGCCCTTCTGCGTGAATACTGTGATTGGATTCGTTAAACTGGATATAATTCCCTCTCAATTCATCTCCTTTTAAACGTGATTTGGTACCTGCGAAAAAGCTCTGTTTTTCATGATCCCAATACAAAATACCGGTGTCTTGCGTTACGTCATTATCTGATAAACGTCGTTTGGTAGAATTAAAAACGGGGTAAATATGTGAAGAATCTTTAGCTACATGTAAACCCACAAATATCTTAGCACCGCTTGCATTTCTCGGCGGATTCATTGGGATAACCACATCGATAGGATTCACATCACCATCGAATTTACACCATGCAGATTCTCTCATAAAGTCAAAGGTGTGCATGGTTTTCACCAATCCTCTAAATCGAACGTCTCTTTGAGCTGAAATTAAATGTGCTTTACCTTTAAATGCAATTTTTGTATCTAAAGTAAATCCATTTTCTTCGGCAATGGTTCCAAAAGCATGTAATTTTTTCTCTGTAACCACTACCATACTATCGAAGTGTACTTTTTGTTCCTTCCCTAGTTTATTGATGTATTTATAATCGCCGCTTCCTCCAATTCCATAACGCCCGTAAATCTTAGCCGTAACCTCCGTGATGTTGTGAAATTTATCGATTCGATTTGCGATAATTCGTACTTTGAATACGGTGTCCATATTGGCTTCCTTGCGAATGGTCACTTTGCCGTCATTAAGAAAAACTCGAGAATCTGCAATATCTATATGTGGAATTTCAGACACTTTTAGGGTATAATCGTTCATGTCGTAGAGTCCTTTTTTACCTTCAAAGTGCAGTGAATCTTGCCGTTGATTCAAACTTAAAAAATCAGGTGTCAACCCCACCATACTGGTGCCTACATTGGCTTCAATGGTACGGGCATCCATTTTCCAAAAATAATCGCTCAAATTAGTTTGATACATATTAAAGGGGAAGCGTGTAGCTTGTCCTGCAATGTTTGACCTAAAAGAACCGGTTCGGGTTTGAAAATTCATGGAACCATTTATGTTATCCGATACAAATGCAATTTTAGAGGTATCATGGGTATAAATTTGCAAAGAAGCTTTTTGAGCTACCGATTGCTTCGGTTGTAAATGCATTTCATTGCTCCTAAATTCAGCAAGATCCCATTTTAGTAAGCCATCCCCTAACAACTTAGAAGGCGATTGAATGGTCGTACCTGTAAATGCATGACCTGGTTTGAACGTGCGTGTGGGCCATTTATTGGTACTTATCTTGTATTTATCCGCATACGGAATCCAACGTAAATCGGCATCCTTGGCATGAGTTTCTGCATAAAGCGTACTTTCTTTTAAATCATACGTATTGATAGGACCCATAGTACTATCAGGCAACATGAGTATCCGTGTAAATTCAGTTACGGAAGTTTCATAATCAATTCTCCCCGCCTGTCCATAAAACCCAACTTCGCTCAAATTCATCGTCATCTCCCCTTTTCCTTTTCCCTTATACATGGGAAGTCCACCAGCGGGTGTTTTTTTCACAAAGCCCAAACTGTAATCAGGCTGTATATACACGAAATGGGTGAAAACTGGAAAGATATCCGCAGAATAAAAAGTGCCATCGAATTTCAACCCGTCAATAGTGAAATTATCCAAACTATCAATCGTAAAAGGATCTACGGTAAATTTAAACCTATCGGCAAGATATTGTCCTCCGTGAATACTCGGCTTATCGTATAAAATATCCCCTCCGCGGTTGGATTTGAAAATCGGATATTCAGGATAATCGATATTCCCAGATTTATTATTGGGTTTATCGATAAATAAAGTACCTCCTATATTTCTAAATACCGATTTGATGGGCCTTAAACGCACCCCTGATTCATCGGGGAAATACATACGCATAGAATCAATCACTTCGAAATACACATCGAAATTATTATAGTTAAAAGTAAACTTCTCACCATAAAACTCAAAACGACCCGCACTAACTTTTCCTCCAAATTCCAACTTGCGATTTTTCGTTAGTTTAACCTGTTGTTCTTTGGGAAGCACATAAACCGATTGGGAATCAGAAAAGTTAAAAGCGGCAACTCCTTCTATGTCCATTTCGTTACTCAAAAGATTTAGGGTAGCATTGGGTTTGGCTGCAATTACACTTGAAAGTCGAATAACATCGTAGTCCTTCCCCTTTTTATTCATGATGATGTAATTGAATAATTTATCGGTGATATAGGCACTGTCATTCTCAAAATCGTAAATTAAAAATCCTTCATCGTGTAAATCTATGAAAGCGTGTTGTATGGCTTGAGGATTGCAATCCCAAACCTCACAATAGTCTTTCAATGCAAACTTTCGGCGGTCAGGTGTAATGTATTTGGCTTTTCGAATGCGGTTGAGTTCCTGTAATTGCTTGGATATTCGAGCTATTTCATCGTCTTTTCTAGGTTTCGCGAGATAGGCTTTTTTCAATAATTTCTGCAGATTCTCAACTGCGGGATCTGAAGGCATTCTATTGTAAAAAGCGTATAATTTTTCAATAGGATTTGCATTCAGAGCTCCTTGAATACGATCGTAATAAATTTGCCGGAAGAAGTCATTAGATTCGAAAAAGGCGGGTTTATCGTTATTAAAGTTATCGAAATCCACGAAAGGCTCGTCTATTTTCCAAGATACCGTTTGCACATCAATACTCATATTATGATAGGTATTTTGGAATACCCCTCGTTGCAAACCGTCTTCTCCTTTGGTTACCTTTAACCGATTTTGAGCATAGTTAAATGTAATATCTACAGAAGGATGAAAAATCGTTCCCTGAGTATCTAAATACATGGTGAACTCAGATTTTTTTGAAAGGGCAACTCCGTTGCGAATCTGAAATCCTTTACTTTTCAGGGTAACTTTCTTCTTTTTTTGGAAGAATATATCAATATACGAGGGCTTCCCGTCTACAGTATTGGTTTGAATCGTTTTTCCCAATAGTGTAAATCCACCCGTAAACAAGGAATTTTCGCCTACAATTCCTTTAATTTTCAATTCGTTATCGAAAGAAGTAAACTGTGGAAATTTAGATGCTTGTTTGTTTCCTTCAGTAAAGAAATCTCGAACTTCATCTTTATAATAACCCATAATAGGTCGTTCAAAATATCGAGGGAAATTGAGGTAAACCGTATCTACGCTATATCGGTAATCGTTCAATTCAATGCGGAATTTTTTAAAGGTAACGCTAGCGAGTTCACCGGGATAAGATCTTTGAAGACTGGTTACGCCCTCAGATCCCTCCCATATTCCTTCGGTCAAGTAACAGATTCCTTTGGTTTGAATGGCAATCGTGTCGTTAACTGCAATTCCTTTTAGCATAACATCTTTAAAAACAACAGCAAGTCTATTGTTAATCATTTTTAAATCATAGCGCGTAGAATCAAATTGCCAATAACGTGTAGCTTGCTGGTGAATTTTATTCTCCTTAAATAAACTCTCCGTTAAGCTGAGAAAATCTAAATATTCTTTATTTGAGTTCTCTACCAATTGATTTGCTATTTGCATCCATTGTTGAAGGAGATCTTTATTAAACTTCGCCTCTAAACTGCGCGTATAATCGGCGTAAAAAAGTTCAAAATACGGGGTTAAGGACATCCCTTGGTCGAGCATTTTATTCGACATACGAATAAGGTATCGTTGCTGTTCGGGATTGTATTTACCATTCAACCAACTGTTGTAAAACTGATCGAAGGCCTCTAATGATTTTTTATCTTTTAGATTGGAATATTTTTCCTTTAACTCGGTGATAAAAATTACGGGATCGCTATTAAAACGCCGTGCATCTTGTGATTTTAAAGGATTGCAAAAGAAGAATAGGAATGTTATAAGTACCGAACTCGAATATTTCATAGGGGATGTAAATATAAAACGAAAAAAAACACCTGATATTACGTACATGGAAATTAGCCAAAAAGAAACCCCAATTTCAACTTCCATATAAGCCAAAATTGGGGTTTACAAATTAAGCTATATTGCTTTTATTGGGCCGCTTTGATGATATCAAAAAAGTCGCGAGGTTTCAAACTCGCACCGCCAATTAGTCCGCCATCGATATCGGCCTCACCAAAAATTTCCTTGGCATTTTCGGGCTTTACACTTCCTCCATATACAATTCGCAATGCATCTGAAATGGTATTCCCGTATTTTTTGGACACCAAATTGCGTATAAAGGCATGTACTTCTTGGGCTTGTGCGGCACTTGCGGTTTTGCCGGTTCCTATAGCCCAAACGGGTTCGTAAGCAATAACCACTTTTGACATTTCCTCAGCTGTAATGCCTTCTAAACCTTCTTCTACTTGAGCTTGTATCACCCCAAAATGCGCTTCCGCTTCGCGCTCTTGTAAACTTTCTCCTACGCAATATAAAACGGTGAGTCCTTCTGAGATGGCTGATTTGTTTTTAGCCGCACAAGCAACGCTAGTTTCATTGAAGTATTGTCTACGCTCACTATGTCCAATAATCACATGCGTAACGCCAGCACTTTTTAGCATAGCGGCAGACCATTCACCGGTATATGCGCCTTCGGCATTCTGGTTTACATTTTGAGCTCCAATATATATTTCACTTCCTTCGATCAAACGTACAGAAGATGCCAATGCTAAAGCAGTAGGGCAAATCACAATTTCCGCATCATTCTGGCGGAATTCATCTCGCACTATGCCTCTAATTTCGGTAATCAAAGCTTGACTCTCTGTCAAGTTTTTATGCATTTTCCAGTTTCCTGCAACGAGCTTTTTTCTCATTTTGCAAAGTTAGGTAATTTACCTATGGTTTTGGATTTCGGCTACCCAATCTAAGGCAATTTCTAACTGTTCTTTTTGCGAAATATGCGAATTATTAAGTAAACGGTAGGCATCGGTGCATGTTAAGGGACTGTCTTTGCGACTTGAATCGATAAAATCCCGATTTTGCAAATTTGCAGCAACTTCCTCAAGGGTAATTTCCACTCCAGATTCGCGCAATTCTTTGTAACGCCGTTCTGCACGAATTTCAGGATCTGCCGTCATGAAAATTTTCAATTCAGCATCTGGAAATACCACCGTACCGATATCTCTTCCATCCATTACCACGCCTTTATTTTTTCCAAGCTCCTGCTGCATGCGAACCATTTCGGTTCTCACGATAGAAAGCGCGGCAACATCGCTTACCATCGCCGCAACATCCATTTGACGGATGCGATGTTCTACAGATTTCCCATTTAAAACAATTTCAAAACGCTCGTTTACTGGATTCACCTTGAATTCTAATTGGATTTTTTTAAGGTGCTCTTTTACAATTTCTTCATCAGAAATCAGAATATCATTTTCCAAAAAATACAAAGCAACTGCTCGATACATCGATCCTGAATCGATAAATATATAGCCGAGTTTTTGAGCTAATTCGCGAGAGAGGGTTCCTTTACCACAAGAACTATGGCCATCTATGGCAATATTGATTTTTTTTTGCATGCGTAAAAATTGAAATTCGATTATTTATAAAAACTAGGAATCAGTGATAAACTGAAAGTATTGGTATTTTGGCCTGGAAATAAGGATGCACTGGAATAGGTGATATGGTACTTCCATACTTTAAGTCGCACGCCCCAGCCAAATCCTGCAAGTCCACCTCGCACTTCTGGAGCCATTTCTACTCTCCGCTGGTGGTTGTAACCTATAAGTAGGCCTAGATGTTTGCCCATCGCCAATTCCCCACCTAAAACAAGATGTCGTGCAAATTTATCCGCAAAATTTGCCTCAGGTGCCTCAAATTGCTGCCCCCCTAAATCTAGGGTTCGGGTACCTAAATATTCATTATAAGACAACCCTAAAAATCGTTGCAAAGAGTGCAAGGTAGCATGAAATCTAAAAGGCATATGCAAGGGCTTGTACGAAGCTCCAAAGGCAATATTAAATGGCAACGGCTCTCTGTCTGCCCCTTTGTAGGTAACCATCTGCCTTCCAATATTTTTAAAGGTTAATCCAAAATAAACTCCCGAATCACTACGCGAATATGTAGCCCCTAAATTCAACATTGCTGCTGTTGATATAAAAGGTCCTAAAACCGCATAAGTAAAACCAGTTTGTGCACCAAGCACCAAACGGGAATCGAATTCTCTCGAATATCCCAATAAAAATTTCATCTCATTAGCGCTTACTTCTCCCAATGAATTTCCTCCAGGATCAAAGGAGGCCATGGTGCCATAATCGAGATATTGTGCATGAAACGAAACGTGGTTATGACTGTCTAAGGAATGTGCATAACCGGCTCCACCGATTCGAACCCCCGGAATAACGGTACCATAGGAAGCCCCATATTGACCGCGAATGCTATAATTAAGCAGTGCAGGATTGTCTAAGGCGTATTGCACATCACTTAATGGTTGAGCCATAACATACCCGCCCCAAGCAATACTGCGTGCGTGCAAGGGCAAATTCATAATCGGCATTACCCCAGTACCTGCAATTTGGCCCTGAGCAGAGGTTGTGAAAGCGATAATGCTGAATAATAAAGTAAAATATCGGGTCATGCTTTGCAAAAATAGGGTTTATTCCGAACTTTGCACTTCTGTGGATAAAGGCATCATTTTCGGCTTGGAAAATCTTACAAGCAAAGGCTTTGTGCTAACTCAAGGCACTTTTGATGGTGTTCACCGCGGTCACCAGCATGTTTTAAAACAGGTTGTAGAGGAGGCACAAAAGCACCAGTTGCCTAGTATGCTTCTCACCTTCCATCCCCATCCCAGAACCATCGTGCAACCTTTGGATTGGAATCCGCAAATTTTAACTTCCATCGAAGAAAAAGCAGAACGGGTTCTTGCATTAGGCATAGATGTAGTATTGGTACTTGCATTTACAGAAGAAATTTCCAATTTAAATCCTAAGGAATTTATTGAAAAAATTCTGTGTGAACGCATTGGAGTTAAAAGCATCGTGGTTGGATACGACCATCGATTTGGTAAAAATCGTGAAGGCCGCTTTGAAACCCTTACCTCCCTATCAAATAATTATCGGTTTAACGTTCGAGAAATTGCTGCCCGTGAAATCGACGATATCGCCGTTTCTTCTACTCGGATCCGCAAATTTCTAAGTGAAGGGGAATTAGACAAGGCTAACGACTTATTGGGATATGATTATTTATTGAGTGGGACCGTAGTACAAGGGGCACAAAGAGGTCGAACAATTGGATTTCCAACTGCCAATGTAACTTTGGAAGATCCATTTAAATTAATTCCGCCCAAGGGAGTTTATGCAGCATGGTGCAAAATCGATGAAACCACCTTTCCAGTTGTGATGAATATCGGCAACCGACCTACAGTTTCAGGTATCGGTTTGAGTATTGAAGCCCATATCATTGGTCTCGAAAAAGACCTTTATAATCGAAGAATTCAACTTCAATTGTGTCATTTTTTACGAAATGAACGTAAATTTGAAAACTTAGAAGCTTTAAAACAGCAAATTAAAATCGATCTTGAACAGGCCCTTAACATTCTTAAATCGCATCAATAAACCCTTGGTTTTGTTGTTTATTCTGTGCTATTCAATTAGTGCATTTGGCCGTAAATACACCGATAGCAGTCATTTAAATATACCTTTCGAAGAACCTGACAAGGCTCCCAAATATTACCCGGAATTAGATTTTGATTTTGGCTTTGACTTTGAATCCTTGAATCCATATCGCTTCGACACAGAAAGCCTAACAGATACATTGGTTTTGGTGGTTGCTGATAGCCATTGTGGTTTTTCATTTCCACATCCTGGCAAGGTAAATTCCACTTTTGGATGGCGCAAAGGTCGCGTTCATTCGGGAATCGACTTACAACTTGATTGGGGAGATACTATTTTATCGGCATTCGATGGGGTTGTTCGCGTAAGTAAATACAGTAAGGGTTATGGCAATTATATTATTATTCGCCATTACAATGGCTTGGAAACCTTGTATGCGCATTTAAAACACCGCTATGTGAATCATGGAGATACCTTGCAGGCGGGCGACCTTATAGGCCTTGGTGGTAGCACAGGCCGATCTACAGGTGCACATTTGCATTTTGAAACTCGTTTTTTGGGAAGACCTATCGATCCAGAAATCCTCATTGATTTTGATGCACGAGGATTAAAATCTACCATAACGCGTATTCATGCAGGAAGTTTTGATATCCCAACTTCTAAAAAAAGCATACGATATTTTTAAACTTTTACGTTATTAAAACGAGATTCCATCCGTATTCGGTAAATTTGCGTTTTAAGCGTGAGTATTCAAGTAACACAACTCAGTAAAAGGTACGGCAAACAATTGGCTGTTAACCAGATTAACTTCCAAGTTAAGACGGGAGAAATTGTGGGATTTTTAGGTCCAAACGGAGCCGGAAAATCCACGACCATGAAAATCATCACGGGCTTTATTCCACCAAGTGAAGGCGGAGGAACTGTTTGTGGAATTGATTTTGTAGAAAACAGTTTGGAAGTACGTAAAATGGTAGGGTATCTGCCAGAGAATAATCCTTTATATCCCGAAATGTACATCAAAGAATACCTTCAATTTATGGCAGGTATTTCTATGGTACAAAACCCGAGAGATGCCGTAAAAAAGGCAATAGAAATCACTCAATTAGGTCCTGAACAACATAAAAAAATTGGACAGCTTTCTAAAGGATATCGACAACGCGTAGGTTTAGCACAGGCATTGTTGCACAATCCAAAAGTACTTATTTTGGATGAGCCCACCAGTGGTTTAGATCCGATTCAAGTTTCAGAAATGCGTAAAGTTATTACAGAATTAGGCAGAGAAAAAACCGTAATGTTAAGCACGCATATCATGCAAGAGGTAGAGGCCATGTGCGAGCGAGTTATCATGATTAACAAAGGGCACATCGTAGCCGATGATACCTTGCATGAATTAAAACAATCGCATCAAATGAACCTGGAAGATACTTTCAAAAAACTTACTCAACATGTGGACGCTATATAAAAAGGAAATTCGCAGTTTTTTGGGCTCGCTCATTGCCTATATTGTAATGGGTGTTTATTTGGTACTTACTGGCTTATTTTTATGGTTTGTAGACGGGAACAATGTTTTTGATTTGGGAATCGCTTCGCTACAAGTCATGTTTGATATTGCTCCATATATCTTGATTTTCTTGGTTTCTGCAGTTACCATGCGAAGTATTTCCGATGAAAAAAGATTGGGTACACTTGAGATATTGACCACCAAACCACTAAGCGATGCGGCTATTGTATTGGCAAAATTCTTTGCTTCTTTAACCTTGATCGCTGTTGCACTTGTACTCACTTCCGTTTACGCTTATACCATAAACCAAATTGCCGCACCGGTGGGTAATGTAGATTGGGGATCCATGATGGGAAGTTATTTAGGACTCTTGATGTTAGCCGCTTGCTATACTTCTATTGGATTATTTAGCAGTTCCATTACCGATAATCAGATTGTAGCCTTGTTGACTGCAATGCTCATTTCCTTTTTCTTTTATGATGTTCTATCCATGCTTGGAGATGTGTCTTGGCTCGATTCCGTAGGGCGCAGTTTATCTTGGTTTGGATTGGAATTTCACTATGATTCCATCAGTCGCGGTGTAGTCGACACCCGAGATATGGTATATTTTACTGGCTTTACTGCCTTATTTTTAGGAGCTACTCAATTAGTATTTGAAAGCAGAAAATGGTAAAAAAACGTACAAATCGAAAGTTACAATCCTACCTAAATTTAGGCGCACTTTTGCTTATTGTAGGGATTATTAATATTTTGGGAAATATGTACTATCAGCGTTTCGACCTTACCGAAGAGCGCCGATATACTTTAAGTGAAACCAGTAAAAACATTGCTAAAAAACTCAAAGAACCGGTATACATTAAATTATATCTGGATGGAGAAATGTCTTCAAGATTCAAACGTTTGAAATTGGAAATTCGCGATTTGATACTTGAATTTCGAGAAGCTAGCCAACAAAAAATCGAATTAGAAATCGTAGATCCCTTGCATGCCCTTTCGGAAAATGAAATGGAAGAGGTATTGCAGGATTTTGTACAACGCGGTATTGAACCCGTTCGAGATATTGATAAGGAAAATGCGGACGAAACCCGTATTAAATATTTATTACCTGGTGCCGAATTGTTTTACGGCGAAAAAAGAGGAAGTGTGAACTTCTTTGAATACGATGTGGCCAAAACGCCCGATGAAAACATCCAAAAAGCCATAGACAATATTGAATATGAAATTGCCAATGGATTAAGACAAGTAGCGGCAGAAAAAACCAAAAGAATTGTTGTTGCCGATGGTAATGGGGAAATGATCGGACCCGAAGTCAACAGTTTTGCCAAGGAATTGATGAAATATTATCAAATATCTTCCTTGAACCTGAATTTTAGCGATCCTGAATCGGCACGACCTTGGGAGAATGAAATTGCGAAAAACCCAGAAAATGCCGATCAGATTTTTGTTAATGGCATCCACAGACGTCTTAATTTGAACGATTTATTGTTAATCATCAAACCCATACAAGATTACAGCTACCAAGAGTTATATTTAATCGATCAATTCCTACTTAAAGGAGGACGAATCATGTGGCTGGTTGATCCTGTGCACATGGAAATTGATAGCTTCCGGAATTACAAACAGGTATTGGCCTTAAACCGGAATTTGGAAAACATTCAATCTACGCTATTCCATTACGGTTTGGTTCTTAAAAACACCCTATTGGCTGATTTGAATTGCAATCGGATCCCCATTCCAGCTTCTGGAAGGATGGAATTGGTTGATTTTCCGTACTTTCCCTTGCTTCAAAGCAGTGCACAAAACCATCCAATCAGTAAAAATATTGGTGCGGTATGGGCGCAATTTCCAGCACATATTGAACCGAAAATACGACCCGAATTATCGGTAATTCCCTTGTTGGTTTCGTCTCCATATACGAAGATAATCAATGCCCCTGCCCCAATTGACTTAGAATCTGTTTATATGCAAATGCGCGATGCAGAAGCGCGCAAATCGTTCAATTCCGGTGAAAAAACGGCTGCAGTTCTGATAGAGGGAACCTTTAAATCCAGGTATAAATACATGAAAAAATACGGAAATCTGCCTTATATCGAAGATGGAAAAAGTAAAATGATCGTGGTTGCTGATGCCGACATTGTGCGCAACCCCGTGGATTCCAGAGGCGGATCCTATCCTACGGGATACGATAAAATTTCGCAGTTTACATTCGCCAACAAAAAATTCCTTTTAAATTGTGTAGATTATTTGATCGATGATAATGGTCTCATAGAGATCAGATCCAAAGAACGAAGCGTGCGCTTATTAGATCCTGAAAAAAGCAAAAAAGAACGAGGCTATTGGCAATGGTTTTCGATGCTGGTACCATTAGGATTGATGACTTTTTTGGGACTTATAAACTATTTCATACGGGTTAAGCGTTATACCTAAATTCACATATGTACGAATTCATTGAAGGCAATCTAGAATCCCTTACTCCAACACACGCTGTAATTGAATGCCAAGGCATTGGATATCTAACACATATAAGTTTAAATACGTTTGAATCTGTAAAAGGCAATTCTCGCGTTCGGCTATTCATCGATCAAGTATTTAAAGTAGAAAATCAAAACCCGGTTGCGATCCAATTATACGGTTTTTCGGATCCTGAAGAACGGGTAATGTTTCGATTGCTTACGTCGATTAGTGGCGTGGGAAATAATACCGCTCTTATCATGCTGTCTAGTTTAGATCCTGAAACACTTACACAAGGAATTTTAAATGGCAACGTTGGACTCCTTAAAAGCATCAAAGGGATTGGTGAAAAAACCGCACAACGGATCGTTTTGGAATTACGAGATAAATTAACAGGTAAAAAATTCGCAGGCGTATTGCCCGGTATAAGTGGGGTTAACGACCATATGAGTGAAGCATTAACCGCTCTGGGTGTACTTGGATACCCCAAAGCATCCGCAGAAAAAGCCCTGATAAAAATCAGCAAAGAACTCGGAGCCATGGCTACCGTTGAAGAATTGATTAAAAACTCCTTAAAAATATTGTAAATTGCAGGTTTACCGAAAAAACAATAGGTCAATTTTGAAATCGCTAAAGGGAAGTCTTTGGATGCAGCTTGGTATTACCCTATTTTTAGGGCTGATGTGTATACCGTTCGTTCAAGCGCAAACGGACACTACTCAAACAACCTACAAGGTTAAAAGTTCCGGCACAAATGATCCCAACAAACAAAATTCCAGTAATATTGATTTAGAAGACCCTCTAAATCTCACTTGGAAATACAATCCAAAAACCAACCGTTACGAATCTTTCAAACAGGTTGGTTCCCTGAGCTATCCTACTGGTGAATCGCTATCCGTAACTGAATTTTTTCAGCAAAAAAATGCCGAAAATAATGCAGCCTACAACCGCACAAAGTCTCAAAACACCGATTATTCTCAGGCCATAACTAAAGGCGGTATTACTGAATACATCAAAGCTGAATTAGGAAATCCAGCGGTTTCAAAGATCTTTGGGGCTGGAGGCGTTGATTTCCAATTAACGGGTTCGGCTATGGTGAAATTAGGGGGAACGATTAACGAATATAGAAATCCTAACTACAGTAAGAGACAACAGAAATACTTTGTGCCTGTTTTTGATCAACAATTACAAATATCCGCGAACGGAAATATAGGAGAATTTGTAAAACTAGGTATCAATTACGATACAGAAGCACAATTTGATTTCGACAATCAGACAAACTTAGGTTGGAAAGGCAAACCCGACGGCATACTTAAAGACGTTCAAGTAGGAAATGTAAATTTGAATTTGCCAACACAATTAATTAAACCCGCCAACAACCTTTTCGGTTTTGCCAATAGCATGCAATTTGGAAAAACCACGATTAAAACGGTTTTCTCCCAAAATCGAGGCCAGAGTACAGAAACGGTACTCAAAGGCGGAGCCCAAATGAACGAGTTTAAAATGACGGCCGACAACTATGATCAAAACCGTCATTTCTTTCTTTCTCAATTTTTCAAAGATAATTACGATAAATCCTTAGAAAATTTACCGATAGTAGCTAGCGGTGTTATCGTTAATCGGGTTGAAGTTTGGATTACTAACCGAAACGCAAACGTGGAAACCCCTCGTGATATTTTGTGTTTCATGGATTTGGGTGAATCCAATCCTTATAGAAATAATTTGGGAGGAAATCCCAATCCTGCTTCAGACAATTTTGCCAATAGCCTGTTTCCAGGAATAGAGAATAACGAACAAATGCGCCGATTGGGTACGGCTATCGATGAAACCTACAAGGTATTTCCCAATTTCGAGCAAACCGTAGATTTTGACCTGCTGAATTATGCGCGACAATTGAAAAGCACCGAATTCACCTTAAATACCCAATTGGGATATATTTCTTTAAATCAACCGCTCAATAATGATGAAATTTTGGCTGTTGCATTTGAATATACCTATAACGGCACCACTTATCAAGTGGGAGAATTTTCAAGAGATATTCCGCCTGGGGATCAGCGTTTATTGTTTTTGAAGATGTTAAAAGGCAATACCATCCGAACGAAATTGCCTATATGGGATTTGATGATGAAAAACGTGTACAGTTTGAACACGTATTCATTAAGTTTGGAAGATTTTAAATTCAACGTAATATACGCCGATGATACTTCAGGTGCAGATTATAATTACATGCCCGTTGGGAATGCAAATTTACCCCAATTAGCCAATGGAATACCGTTAATTAGGGTTTTAGGGTTAGATAAACTCAACCGCCAACAGGAAGCCAAACCCGATGGAATTTTTGATGCCATTGAAGGTATTACGATTGAAAAGAAAACCGCTCGAGTTATTTTTCCAGTAGTAGAACCCTTTGGCGATTTCCTCCGAAATAAATTTGAAAATCGAACCGACCTGGCCGATTTTTATTGTTATGATGCCCTATACGATTCTACGAAATTTTTAGCCAAACAAGACGTAAAACACAATAAGTTTTTCTTACAAGGCAGCTTTAAAAGCTCAAACGGTGCTGAAATGTTTTTGGGAACTACCAATCTGCAAAGAGGCTCCGTTCGGGTTACCGCAAATGGCCGGCCCTTGCAAGAAGGTATGGATTATGAGGTGGATTATGCCATGGGTCGCGTGCGCATAATCAACCAAGGACTGCTACAAGGTGGAGCTGAAATTAGAGCCTCCGCAGATGGACAAAGCATGTTCAACATCCAACAAAAAACCCTTTTGGGTGGTCGGGTTGAACACAAATACTCCAAAAATTTACAAATTGGTGGAACCCTACTTCACATGTATGAAAGGCCTTTAACGTCGAAAACAAATTTCAATGAAGAACCTTTATTGAATACCATTTTTGGCGCTGATATTGCGTACAGTTCAAAATCGCGGTTTTTAACCAAACTCATTGATAAATTGCCCTTTTTAGAAACCAAAGAGGTTTCTAATATAACGGCGTATGCCGAATTTGCGCAAATTATTCCAGGAAATCACCGTTCTCAAGGCGATCAACGGGGAGTTTCGAATTTGGAAGATTTTGAAGCCGCGGAATTGCAAAATGATTTCAAGGTCGTAAGTAACTGGACTGTGGCGAGTATCCCCCAAAAGCAACCGGAGTTGTTTCCAGATGCTTCTTTAGGAAATAAGTTTCATTGGCTAGATAAACACGCAAAACTTAGTTATTACACCATCGATCAATTGTTTTACCGGGATGCTGATATGCCCCCCAATATCCAAAATCGGGTAGATGAAATTTTGTCAAATCCGTATATGCGTCAAATCGATCAACGCGAAGTTTTTCCCGAACGCAATTTCCCTCAAGGAACCCCTACCATATTACCTACATTAGACTTGGCATTTGATCCTTACGAGCGGGGATTGTATAATTATAATTTTAACGATGCCGAAATTGACGCTAACGGTCGCCTGCTAAATCCACGAAAAAGTTGGGCAGGTATTATGCGACGGGTAGATCAAAACGATTTTGAGGCTGCGAATATTGATTATGTGGAGATCTGGTTAATGGATCCATTAATGGATAATCCTAATTTACAAGGTGAATTGCTTTTACATTTGGGAAATGTGAGTGAAGATATTTTGCCGGATCGCAGGAAATCCTTTGAAAACGGCTTGCCTACTTCCGCTGCAAACTCGCAAGAAATTGACACCAGTCAATTTGGTTTCATTGCCACAAGCCCTCAAATTAATTTCGCTTTCGACAACGATGCCAATTCAAGAAATCGTCAAGATTTGGGATTAGACGGCTTGAACGATGAAGATGAACGAACCTTTTTTGATACGCAATACCTTGAAAAATTGGAAACGGTTTTTGGCGTCAATTCCACAATTTATCAAAAAGCAATTAAGGATCCATCGAATGACAATTTTGTTCACTATTTAGAGGAGGATTACACACAGAGCGATGCCGATATTGTACAACGGTATGGCAAATATCAGGGCATGGAGGGGAACAATTCTACCGCAACTTTCACGGGACAATACGATCAAATGCCCAAATCGTCGTCTACGCAACCTGATTACGAAGATATTAATCGCGACTTTACCATGAATCAAAGTGAAGATTATTATCAATATCGCATTAAAATATCGGCTGCGGACCTACAAATTGGCAGAAATTATGTGGCAGATATCGCTAGTAATAATATTACCCTTCGCAACGGTTCCCAAAAGGAGATTAAATGGTATCAACTAAAAATTCCAATTCGCGAATTTGAGAAAGCCTATGGAAATATTTCCGATTTTAAGAGTATCCGTTTCATGCGGATGGTTTTAACGCAGTTTAACGATCCTGCGGTTTTACGTTTTGGTTATATTAACATGGTTCGAGCAGATTGGCGCAGGTATACCAATTCTCTAAAAACACCCGGGGTTGTTGTTCCTGCTGATCCAAATGACGGAACCAAATTCGTGGTAAGCACCGTGAATTTAGAAGAAAACAGCAAAAGAAGTCCCATTGCGTATGTTACACCTCCAGGAATCGAAAGGGTTCAAAACATGGCAACCTTAGGTACTGTTTTAGAGAACGAACAAGCGCTTTCATTGGTAACGTGTAATTTGATGCCTGGAGATGCACGAGGAGCATTTAAAACGGTAGAATACGATATACGTAACTATTCCAGAATGCAGTTGTTTGTACATGCAGAAGAAGCCGAACCCAATACCATTGAAGATGGCGAAGTTTCTGTGATAATGCGTTTTGGTACGGATTTAACCAACAACTATTATGAATACGAACTGCCCCTCAAAATGACAAGAGGATTTATCAGTTCCAATACCTCCGGTGCAGATAACCTTATCTGGCCCAATGAAAACCTTATAGATTTGGAGTTTCAGAAATTATACGATCTGAAAATAGACCGACAAAACAATAATTGGCCTATGACCGCTCCCTATATCAAACCGATTGAAAAGGGAAAAATCACGGTGATGGGATTACCCGACTTAAGTAATGTGCGAGTAATGATGATTGGGGTAAAAAATAACAGTGCTACTCCAAAATGTTTTGAGGTATGGACGAATGAACTGCGCGTAAAAGATATTGCCAATTCCGGCGGTTGGGCGGCTTTGGCAAATGTGCAAGCACAACTTGCGGACTTTGGTCAATTAAATTTGGCAGGTTCCATACGTACTATAGGTTTTGGCGATGTAGATAAAAAATTGAATGATCGCAGTTTAACCAATAACTACAATTACGATATCGCCACGAATTTAGAATTGGGCAAATTTTTTCCTGCGGAAGCGGGTGTTAGTGTACCCATGTATCTAGGATGGTCTGAAAGTTTTATTAGACCTAAATTCAACCCTTTAAATCCTGATATTAACCTCGAAAACTACTTATCCGCATTGGCTTCAGAAACGGTACGCGAATCCATTCGCAAAGCAGCTGAAGATTATAATTCACTTTTTAGTTTTAATATTAACAATTTTAAAATTGCCAGACCGGGTTCTTCAAAACCCATGCCCTGGTCGATTTCTAATTTCAACGGAAGCTATAGTTATCAGAGTAATTATCGCAGAAATCAACAAATAGAAGAATACTTCATCAATACAACCCAAGCAACCCTAGGGTATGCCTATTCGCTTAATACCAAATTCTACACCCCATTTAAAGGGATAAAAAGCAAGTATCTTCAGCTTGTGCGTGATTTCAATTTCAATTTAATGCCTTCCTCTTTCACTTCACAAATGCAATTGAATCGTTTGTACAGTGAAAATCAATCGCGAAATAATAACAACTTTAAGCAGATTAATCCGCGGCTATTTGATAAAAATTTCACGTTGAATCGTAATTACAACATGGCATTTCCAATTACCCGTTCCATTAATTTGAATTATGTGGCCAATTTGGAAGCACGGATTGAAGAGCCCTTTGGAAAAATCGATTCACGAGAGAAACAAGATTCAATATTATCGGAATTTAAAGGTTTTGGACGAACCAGTCGTTTTTATCAATCGGTCAACCTTACATATACCCTACCTTTCTCTAAAGTAAGGTGGTTAAAATGGATCAATACCAGTGCCAATTACAGCGGCAGCTATGAATGGAAACAAGCTCCTCCTGCCTTTAATTCTTTAGGAAATAATATTCAGAACAGCCAAGATATTAGCATTACCAGTCAGTTAAACTTTACTCAATTATATAGTTTAGTCCCTTGGTTAAGAGATTATCGTAAACCCAAACGGGTATTAGACAATCCAACTGGTGATAAAGACGATGATGATAAAGATGCGAGTGCGTTAAAACGTGGAAAAACAACGATGAAACCTCCACATCCCTTTAAAGTGATTGTGGGAGATTTCTTAACCATGTTCAAAAATGCAAATCTGAATATCAATAGAAAAGAAAATACCCAACTGCCTGGTTTCGCGCACCGACCAGATTATTTTGGTTATAATTTCAGACATGCAGAACCCGGTATTGGGTTTGTTTTTGGGCTACAAGACCCCAATATGCGTTATAAAATGGCTGAAAGTGGTGCATTGCGTAATGATAGTCGACAAGCAAATTTCTATCAAAACAATCTTTCCCAAAACATTTCTGGAAACGTAACCATTGAACCAATTAAAGACTTTAGAATCCGTTTGAGTTTCTTAAGAAATGAAACCAAAGGTATTCAGAGTATATTCAAATACGATGGCACACAATGGATGGATCAAGGTTTAACCGAAACCGGAACCTTTTCAATTTCTGGTATGTTCCTGTCAACGCATTTTGTCAAAGACATCGATCAAAACGAAAATCACCCCAATCCTGTTTTCGATAATTTCTTGGCCAATCGTTACACTGTTGCAAGTCGATTACAATTGCAAGATCCTAGGTTCAATGGCACTGTAATTGATACCAGTACCGGTTTCCCGGTTGGTTATAGCAAAACCTCCCAAGATGTAATCTTAGGTGGATTCTTCGCTGCATACAGCGGACAGGATGTAGGACGTTCTGAATTGGGTATATTCCCAACTATCCCATTGCCTAATTGGAATATCGATTATAACGGTTTGTCTAAATTACCGTTCCTGAGTGATATCTTTAATAACATCAATATAAAACATGCC
Source organism: Bacteroidia bacterium (assembly GCA_965655465.1). Taxonomy (GTDB): domain Bacteria; phylum Bacteroidota; class Bacteroidia; order NS11-12g; family UBA955; genus VMCP01. The sequence goes on from CBFHGY010000006.1 coordinate 26,463, forward strand.
TATAAGGGCACCTATACGGTTGGAAACTACCAACGCAATTTGAAGTTTGACGAAACGGAAACACCTGAAATAGGAAGCGATCTAATCCCCAAATATCAAATCGCGGATGTTACCATTACGGAAGGTTTCTTCCCATTTATCGGATTGAATTTTACTACAAAAAACAATTGGACTTTGGGAATGGAATATAAACGTAACCGCGTTCTCAAATTATTTGCAGCAAGTTTCAACCTCACTGAAATGCGCCAAAATGAATTTACCTTAAATGCTGGATATCGCATTGCAGGACTTACTTTGCCCATTAAACGAAAAGGAAGGAAAATTTATCTGCCAAACGATTTCCGTTTCGACCTTGCCATTAGCATTAGTGACAATACCACGATCATTCGTAAAATAGATGTAAACGTAAATCGATATACGGCAGGTATGATGAATATTCGGATTACCCCTTCCGTAACCTATCAAGTAAATCAAAAAATCAATTTGGCAATTCGATACAACCGAAATATTATGGATCCTAAAATTGCTACCCAATTTTACACGTCACTAACAGATTTTGGTTTAGAATTGCGATATACCTTTAACTAAATATGAAGTACCTCCATCCAATTAAATCCGCATTACTTTTTATTTTAGGATTTATTCTGAATGGCTTGGCCTTGCAAGCACAAAGCCAATCTCTCATTCCCACAGGAACATGGCGTACGCACTTGAGTTATCACAACCCAAAGTTTTGCGAATCTACTTCTAAATACGTTTATGCCTCAACCGATAACGGCTTATGGCGCACCGATAATTTCGGTCAAATGACCGTTTTGCGTAAAACCGATGGATTTTTAGCGGAAGAAATCACCTTCATGAAATTCAATGAAAAGAAGGATATATTGGTGATTGGGTATATCGATGGCGGTATCGACCTGCTTATTAAGGATAATAAAATTGTACCCATTCTAGGTTTTAAAAACAAACCTTTACAAGGGAATAAGCAAATAAATTTTATTTCATTCAACGGGAATGATGCGCTCGTTTCAACCGAATTCGGCTTATTGGTATTAGATTTAGACAAGTTCGAAATTCGGGATAGCTATACTACCATCGGTAATATGGGTGCTCAAGAGCCGATTAAAAGTGCCTGTGTCGTAAAAGATTCCATTTATGTAGCCACACTTGAAAATATCCGTTGTGCCCCATGGAATCCTTTTGTTAATCTCAATGATTTTACGCAATGGAATACGCTTTTGGAAACTCCAGTTCCCAGATTTTTACATAATTGGAACGACACCCTCCTTTACGAATCTAATAATAATGTATATATCTATTATAAGGGAAATTTTAAAACACTACTTACATCCACAGAAAGCATTCGCGATATTTTTATCAATAACAAAGGACTCCATATCTTCAGACCTGGATTGATATCAAATTATCATGAGGGTCAAATAAAAACCCAATCTATAAACCTCGTCACAAATGGCACCCAAGCACCCGACGGAATATATTGGTTTTGTACAGGTTTAAAAACGGGAGTAATTAAAAAAGACCCGAATGGCGAATTGTCCTTCCGCCCCAATGGACCACCAAATCGTTCGGTATTCAATATGACCCAATCGGGTAATTGGCTCCTAACAGCAGGAGGCGGAGTAAGTGCCACATTTGGAAATGCTTTTAACACTTCCGGCTATTATTTATATAATCAAGAAGGATGGAAAAGTGAATTACCATCTAGTTTCAGTAGAAATCTCTACGATTATATTTTTGTATCACATAACCCAATTAACAACCGGTATTATGCAGCCACCCATAGCTTTGGGATGATTGAATTTACGGGAGATCAGATTACGGCCCGATTCGACGAAACCAACTCTCCATTAAAACGTATCGATGATAGCATGTTCATCCATATTGGCGGAATGGGGGTAGATTCTAAAGGTGGATTATGGGTTGTAAATCGAAATAATGACAAAGCGCTTTTATATAAATCATTAGGCGGAGATTGGATTTCCATGTCGATGAAAAATAATGAAAACGATGTGATAAATCTCCATATTGATGACCAAGATCGCAAGTGGTTTGTGATGCAAGGCGGCGGGATATGGGTATTTCATGAAGGCAATAATCTTAGTAGCAGCAGCGACGACAAATGGGTCAAAATCACTCAGAATAATGGTTTAGTAAGTAATCAAGTTCTTTGTGTTAAAAGCGATAAAAACGGATACGTTTGGATTGGAACCAACCAAGGATTGAATATTTTTACCGCAAGAGATCCGTTTATCAATAATAAAGTTGAACGATTCATTGTTGAACAAGACGCTGCTGTGGGCTATTTAATGGGCGAAGAATACATCCGAGATATTCTTGTTGACGGCGGAAACCGCAAATGGTTTGCAACAACAAACGGGATATTTTGTATTGATGAATATGGACAACGCGTTATTAAGCATTTTACCAAAGAAAACAGCCCATTAATTTCTAATAGAACCTTGTGTTTAGGTCAGGTAGATTATTCCTCTGAATTATTCATAGGTACTGATTTTGGCATTATTTCTTATCAGAATGATGCAGGAAAAGGCAGCGATGCATTTCAAGAGATCAAGGTATATCCCAATCCCGTCTATCCAAAGTACACCGGGGAAATTACTATAGATGGATTGGCTCAAAATTCCGAAATCCGAATAGCCGATGTTCAAGGTAGGGTCTTATATCAAACCAAATCAAACGGAAGTAAAGCAACTTGGAATGGGTATCGTTTTGACGGTACACGTCCCAATAGTGGAGTATATTTTATATTCGCCATCAACCAAGACGGTTCAGAAACTGCTTTGGGTAAATTTATTTTTATTCAATAATTAACTTGAGACCATCATAGGCCAAGTCAATTCCATGTGGTAATTCCGCACATACGGTATCGTGTAATCCTATTTGATGACTCATGTGGGTAAAATAGGTTTGTTTAGCACCCAGTTTCAACGCCAAATCCGTGGCTTCATCCAAAGTAAAATGACTGATATGTGGTGTTCTTCGCAATGCATTCAGAACCAAAACATCCAAATTCTTCAATTTCATTAATTCTTTTTTGGAAATAAAGTTGGCATCAGTGATATAAGCAAAATTCCCAATACGAAAACCCAAAACCGGCAATTTATAATGCATAACTTCTACGGGTAAAATGGGAAGCCCGAATAATTCGAAGCTCTTATTCTCATCTATCAAATGGAAATCTACTAAGGGTATCCCAGGATATGGAACCTTCTGAAAGAAATAACTGTATTGCTCTTTAAAAGAATTAAAAACCCGTTCGTGGCAATAAACGGGAACGCGTTTATTGTTGTGATTAAAATTTATCGGACGAATATCATCAAGTCCACCGGTATGATCGCGATGCTCATGTGTAAACAGAATGGCATCCACATCGCTTATTCCTTCGCGAAGTAATTGATACCGAAAATCCGGTCCGGTATCAATTACTATGCTCTTATCTTTATACTGGATATGAAGGCTGCTGCGTAATCTTTTATCTTTGGTATTGGTACTTAAACATACTTCAGAATCGCATCCTATTGGAGGAACACCTTGAGAAGTTCCGGTGCCTAAAAATGTAATTACCAAAGAATCGGACATTTTATGCTTTTTGAGCTAAATATCCTTTTAAATCCATAATAATTCCCACTTCCATATTGTTTTCCTTCTTATCGTTGGAAGCCCAAATACTCAACCAATCTGTGGCATGGATAACCTCAAATAAGTCAGATAAACGGGCACTATTAATGGGATATTGATAAATCAGATTACCCTTTTTTGTTAATAAATCGGCAAGGAATTCAAAACGAGCCGTAACTCTGTCGTTGTTTCCGCTATTAAGGAAAATAAAATTGTGATCTCGCTTTTGGTAATAACTTTCGATCATGTTGTGATTCGATTCTGGTAATACCGAAACGAATGCCTCTCCTTTTGCATTTTCTTGTATTTGCTGGCAGATACGTATTCCTACCGCTTCGTAAGCTGCATCGGTTACTATTACGAAAGAATTCGCAATCTGTTTGCTAAAACATGCATGCATTTCTTTTGCGCGCAAAAGTGCTGTTTCTGGATTTTTAAATTGGTCTCTTACTTGCTCCAAACTTGGCTTCATATCCTTACCTAAAATTTCGCCTAAAATCAAAACCAAATTAGATAATGAAAATCCCAAAGTCATTCGAGGCTGATAGCCCAATGCAATTGTGTATAAAGGCAATTCATGTTTTTTAGCCAACTCCGAAAGGGCCCCACCTGCTGCCATTACGATGATGTCTGCATTACGCTCTTGAGCTTCCGCAAACATGGTGAGCGTTTCTTCCGTATTACCCGAATACGAACATAAAATAGCAAGAGTATGCTCATTGGTATAAGCCGGTACGTGATAATCGGAGAAAACCTCTACAGGAATAGGCATTTCATTAATAAAATATGCACGTGCAATACGGCCACCGATGCCACTTCCTCCAAGTCCACCTATGATTATATTGCGATAATTGCTGATGCGTTTTCCATGAGGTACGTACTGAGATAAGGCGTATTCAAATTGTTCTTGAAAATTTTCAAGGGATTTTTCGTGGGTAATTACTGACATGCTACAAATGTACTCTGATTTAAGAAGATTCTCAAGTAGTAGGAGATCGAAAATACGAGAATTTACCAATAAAAAAGGCCGCTTATTAGGCGGCCTTTAGAATATGATTTAATATGGATTAGTTATTCCATTCGAATTTGTATCGGAAATCTTGAACCGCATTTTGACGCGTCAAAATTTCTTGTAAACGGTTCAACATAAAATTAGGTTGGCGGCTGAAATCGTCTTGCTCAGGAGTATTGTAAACCGAACTTGGTACTTCAACAGAATTCACCTTATCTATACGAACCATACCAACCGACTCTTTACCTACGATGGGCTTGCTAGTAGTTCCTGCATTCAGTCCAAATACGGCGCCTAACAAACCGAATTCAGAACCAATTTGAGGTAAAAATCCTTGTCCGAAGCGCGCAACATCTAAATCTACCACGGTGGCATTTAATTTTTGAGCCAATTTATCTAGATCTTTTTCTTCAGCAGCAAATTTCTCAAAACGCTCAACCAACAATTTTCCTTTCAAATATTTACGTACATCCGCTTCGATTTCTTTACCGATGTTCTCAGGAGTTGCATATCCAATATGTTTGATGTTTTCCAATTTTACAACCACATGCTTGGTAGGGAAGGCAAATACTTCTGAAATATCGTTGTTTACACGTTTAGAATCGAACAACCAATAGTTCAGCTGGCGGATTTCGCTCATATCTGCAATACCCCCTAATGAACGTTGATCGGTTCCAAAGTCATTAGCGATCATAGGAATCAAGGCAAATTTCTCAACTGCTTTATCAAATGATTCTGGTTTTGTTACATCAATTTGGTTCTTAAATTTACGGGATTTTTCATCTACCAATTTAACGGTATTGCTTCCAGGACCAATTTGCACGCTATTCATTGCAAAACGGATTTTTTGGTAATCAGGAGCTTCCATCATTTTCATGATATGGTATCCATATTCGGTTTTTACCAATCCCAATTGTCCTTTGGTAGCCGTTAAACAAAAGTTCTTATAAGCCGTTACGTATTGATTAGGATCTGCCCAACCGTAGGAACCTCCTTTTGAAGCAGAACCTTGATCAGTAGAATAGTCCGCAGCTAAATCGGCAATAGCTTTTCCACCGGCAACCATATCGTAAACTTTTTTAGCTTCCATTTCAGCCTGTATAGAATCTTTGATTTCGGTTCCGTTAGGTAATTTCCCCGTAAAAGGAATCAAGATATGTGAAACGTTCACAACGGGAACGGTATCCATAACCTGTGCCACTTTTTGAAAAACGCTGAATACTCCTTCTTTATATACAGGCCCTACAACCTTACCCAAAGGTGCATCCCATAGGGAGTCTTTTACTACTTCAGGCATTTTTTCATTACTTAAGTCTGATCTACGCACATAACCGCTGGCCCCTAAAGTATCAGGCTTCGCAGTTTGACGCGCATAACTTTGAGCAATTCTTAAAGCGCGGGTTTGAGCATCTAGGGTATCTTCGGTAGAGGGAACGATGTTAAATACTACATATTTAAAACTGCGTTTCTCCTGCGTGATCTTGTATTTCTCTTTATTTAAATTCAAATATTCAGCGATATCCTTATCGGAAATTTTAACATCTCCGTCTTTAATTTCATCTAGGTTTACCGCAATCAACTTACCATTTACACTTTCATTTGAACCCACAAATTGATGGGCTTGTTCTACTTTGGTAGTGAATGCACGAGCTTTTCCAACATAGGTAGCATAGCGAGTTTCCAATTCTCCTTTACGCATACGCTCCACATAATTAGATAATTGCTTGCGCATAGTTGCATTGGATTTAGCCTGACGGAAAATATCTTCAACTTTCTTAGGATCGAATTTACTGTCTGTTTGGAACGATGGATCTCCTTTAATGGATTCTTCGGGATGTAAACCCACCATCATTTCGTTGATATCTGCATCGGTTACTTGAATACCTGACTTTTCAATTTGGGCATTTACCGTTTTGTTTTTCAATAGGTCAAACCAAGAACGTTGAAATAACTGACTTGATTTTTCTTGATCTAACTGATAATTAGGATCTCTGTCAAGCTCATCACGGTAGTATTTATCAGCAATTGTAATAATTTCTGATTCTTTAACCTTTTCATCACCGATGATTGCAATTACATCGCGATCTTCATCTATAACTGGTCCGTTACCTTTTCCAGTTAACCAATCCCCAACAATAAAGAGTACCAAGGCACTGCCAATTACAATGGCCACCGATTTGGAGTTTCTAAGTCTTTGTATTAATGCCATATCAATTTTCTATACGCGTTTTTAAAAAGAAAGCAAAAATAGGATTTCAGAACCGATAAAACAACCAAAATCAAAACCTTTCAAAACCACTCGCTATTCTACCCAATATCGTTTCTTGATTGCTTTCTTATTTCTACGTATAATAACGTTATAGACCCCGGATGGTAAGCGATTTTTATGAATGAATATTTCTTGAAATTCATCTGCTTTAAATCCATTTTTATCGTATGCTTCGTAAATCTGTTGTGCATATATCTTCGGACCGGATTTAACTTCAAATGTAAAGGAGGTTTCTTTGGGCATATTCACTAAAAACAAAACAGAATCCATATCCTCACAGGGGTTAATCATTAAAACTGGCGCTTGTTTTTGCTTCTTAATGCGCTTACCAGACCATTCCAAAAGTTGAATCACAATTTTATGGGTACGGTCATCAAAGGCTGTTACCGCAGCCATACCTCCCCCTCCCTTAGCGGTGCTGAAACTGATATAATCGCCATAAAACCGATTCTTCCCCACAAGCGCAATGGGTTCCTTGCTCATACAATAATTGGCAGTAGGGCCTAATAGACCCAATTCAGCGGTGTAAATCTGACAAAAACGCCCGGAAGGACTTGCACGCATGTCGTACCAAATAACTCTCGGCATTCCGGTATTTCTGTCCATGGCTGCATACGGAAAAACTTGATCGGCATTCCCTAAATCATCGTTAATTTTTATAGGTTTCCCAAAACCGCCTTGTGGATTACTAGCCGTTTGATAGTAAATATCCCAGTCTCCCTGAGCGGATTGTGCTGCATATACCACATATAAAGTGCCTTTCTTATCGGTGCAAACAAATGGCATTCCATTTGCGCGCATCATGCCCTTCATCGGTTCAATATTCCAACCGCCTTTTGTTGCCGCTAATACACGATCCGGTCCCCAGTTTCGTCCTCCATCGGTGCTAATATCATACCATAAGGTATCGTTACGAGACCACGTGCATAATAAACTACCATCTTTAAAAACTCCCACGGTAGCTCCTTCTGCTGTTTGACTTCCATCTTTGGCATCTCCAGAAACGTCATTAATGCGCACGGGAGCATAAAAGCTCGCACCTAAATTATCGCTATAGGCAAATCGAATCCGACTGGAATCTTTTGGATTTTCACTTCCATACGCATCGAATTCGGTCCAAGACAAATAAATATTGTTTTTAAACGGACTCTCGGGCCATTCGTCAATAGTAAACCAAGGCTTATCTTGCATTTTACCGTTTTGACCTATTCCTTTAGAATGAAATTCAACGCCATTGGTACTGCGTTCAAAAACGATACAATCGAAGGATTGTGGGTAGGGTTTATCCTTATTTTTGGCAAGATGCGCCAAGTATGTTTGTCCGTTAGTACTTCTATAAATGACTGGATCTCCATAAAACCCTTGAGGTGGATCTATTTTAATGGGTAACCAGTTTTCACCGCGATTTAAGGTATGAAATACCTTATTATTGTTAAAGGCCAACCAAATATCATCGGGATCTTCCGGGTTCATTGAAATACTCGGTTCGTTTCCTTCCAATGGGGGATCTGAAATATAGGTTACGCGGATTTGTGCCCAAATAAAAAGGGGACAAAACAGCCATGCGAGCATTAGCGGTTTCATCCCCCGAAATTACGGAATTTCCCGTATTATCAATCTTCTTTAGCCGCCAACCAGCGTTCAGCATCCAAGGCAGCCATACAACCACTGCCCGCCGCTGTTACGGCTTGGCGGTAAATTTTGTCTTGTGCATCACCGGCACAAAACACCCCTTCAACATTGGTGCGGCTACTGCCTTTTTCGGTAATAATGTAACCCGAATCATCCATATCCAAGTAAGGCTTAAATATTTCAGTATTGGGCGTATGGCCAATGGCTACGAAAAACCCTTTAATAGGAATTTCACGAGTTTCATTGCTCACATTGTTTCGTACACGAACGGCTTCAACCGTTTTGTCACCCAAAATCTCATCGGTTTCTGTATTAAATAATACTTCAATATTAGGAGTATTCATCACCCGATGTTGCATTGCTTTAGAAGCACGGAATTCATCTTTGCGCACCAACATATACACTTTGCTGCAGATTTTTGATAAATAACTTGCCTCTTCGCAAGCAGTATCCCCGGCTCCCACTATCGCCACATCACTACCGCGGTAGAAAAAGCCGTCGCAAACGGCACAGGCACTTACTCCGCTGCCATTCAAGCGAGCTTCAGAAGGAATACCTAACCATTTGGCAGATGCGCCTGTAGAAATAATCACCGACTTGGCGATAATTTGTTTAGTACCGTCTACCGTTACTTTTTGGGGACCTCCAGGTGTAAATTCAACGGAAGTAACCATACCGAAACGCACATCCGTTCCTAAACGCACCGCTTGTTTCTTGAAGTTTTCCATCATTTCTGGACCCATGATACCATCTGGATATCCCGGATAGTTTTCTACGTCTGTAGTAATGGTAAGCTGTCCGCCGGGCTGTAAACCTTCATATAAAACGGGTTTCATATCGGCACGCGCCGCATAAATTGCAGCGGTATAGCCCGCAGGCCCACTGCCAATAATCAAACATTCTATGTGTTCTATGGATTCTGACATAATGATTTCTTTTTACAAAATTAAATTTCTTTACTGTTTCTCGAAGTGATTTTACGCACTAAGAAAGGGTAAGCAATTCTCTATACTTGGGTAACGTCCAATCTGCATCGTCGCATAAACGTTCTATTTCGTCTGAAACCACTCGTAATTCCTCAAACAAAGGCTTTAGTGTATTATTGAAGGCCAAAGCGCGGTCGCTCGCATGTTCCTTAGCCAAGGCTTTGTCGTTCTCTTCGATAAGATTGATATTCAATTGTTGGGCTTTATTGATCAAATGACTCAGTGTACGAAGTAAATCCATTTGTGCTGTCATTAGATGGGCTTCCAGACCTAAGGCTTTCATATCTGCCAAGCCTTTAGCGATACGTCCTTGGTATTTGATAGCGGAAGGGATCACAAAAGTTTGAATCATTTCAGACAATACTTTCGCTTCCAATTCTAGACTCAACACGTAAGTCTCGTAGCGAATTTCGGTACGGGCTTCCAATTCTTTGTGCGAGAAAATGCCGTTTTCTGTAAACAACTTAATGCTTTTAGGAGCTAAATAGGCTTGCAAAGCTTCCGCAGTATTTTTCACATTACTCAAACCGCGTTTGGTCGCTTCTGTTACCCAATCGTTGCTGTATCCATTTCCACCAAAAATGATGTTTTTACTGGATACTAATATTTCACGCAACACAAATTCCAGTGCGTCTTCTGTTGAAAGTCCCCCTTCAATTTTTGCATCCACCTCTTTCTTGAACTCTGTAAGTTGATTAGCAACGATGGTATTTAATACCACCATTGCAGAGCTGCAATTATCGCTGCTACCCACTGCACGGAATTCGAATTTGTTTCCGGTGAAGGCAAAAGGAGACGTGCGGTTTCTATCGGTATTATCTAATAAAATCTCTGGAATATTTGGAATATTGATGCTGTTCTGCTTTCCATGATCATTCCCTTCAATACGGTGTTCAAAATCATCCAATACTTTAGAGAGGGTATCTCCAATAAATACACTCATAATCGCTGGAGGCGCTTCATTCGCTCCCAAGCGATGGTCGTTGGCAGCTGTTGCAATACTCGCTCGCAACAAATCCGCATTGTCGTATACGGCTTTAATTACGTTGATAAAGAATGTAAGAAACTGTAAGTTTTCTTGTGGGCTGTTTCCAGGAGAAAGCAAATTAACACCGGTACTTGTTACCAAGCTCCAGTTGTTATGTTTACCACTTCCGTTGATTCCTTTATAAGGTTTTTCATGCAACAAAACACGCAAACCATGATCAGCGGCCACAGCACCCATAACATCCATTAACAAGGTATTGTGATCTACCGCCAAATTTAAGGATTCAAATTGAGGCGCACATTCAAACTGACCGGGAGCCACTTCATTATGACGTGTACGTAAGGGTATTCCCAGGCGGTGAGCTTGTTGTTCAAAATCGTTCATGAATGCCTGCACTTTAGTAGGAATAGATCCAAAATAATGGTCTTCCATTTGTTGCCCTTTTGCCGGAGCATGTCCAATAAGCGTTCGGCCTGCATACATCAAATCAGGGCGAGCTTGGTACAAGTCTTCACGAACCAAGAAATATTCCTGTTCCACCCCTAATGAAACCGAACAATCCGTAATAGAGGTATCAAAATATTGACACACTTCCGTTGCAGCCTTACGCACGAATGCCAAGGTTTTCAACAAAGGTGCTTTATAATCAAGTGCTTCACCGGTATACGATACGAAAATTGTGGGTATGCACAAAGTACGTACCCCGCCTTTTTCTAAAATAAAGGCAGGAGAACTCGGATCCCAAGCAGTATACCCACGCGCTTCAAATGTGTTGCGAATTCCGCCACTAGGAAAAGAACTCGCATCGGGTTCTTGTTGTGCCAAGGCCTTTCCACTGAAAACTTCAATTCCAGAATCTACGCCAGTTGGCTCAAAAAAGCTGTCGTGCTTTTCAGCAGTAGTTCCGCGCAAAGGCTGAAACCAATGCGTGTAATGCGTAGCGCCCATGTCTAATGCCCAACGTTTCATTCCTCCTGCAATCTCATCCGCCGCATTTCGATTCACGGTATGTCCCTCAAAAACGGCCTTGTGAATTTCCGCAATTGCCCCAAGAGATAAGTACCCTTGCTGTGCTTTAGGTCCAAATACCAATTCTCCATAGTAGGCTGAAATGCCTTGTGGGTGTTCTAGATGTGAATGTGTGTCTTCCGAGTGACTCATGGTGTGGTAATTACTTTTTAAATATAAGTGGTTTTATTGTGTTGCTACAAAGGTACAACGCTTCCTAAGAATATGCAGAAAATTCCCTTTATAAATATACATATTTCATTCACATATAAATTCAAAGCGTTTAAACATATCAGACCCACTTCCCACAAATCATCCACATTGTAAAAAGTACAATAAGCTAATGGGAAATCTCTTTAGCGATGTTAACTATTTCTCTAAAAGAAGAAACATCGTAACTTCGTTTTAAATTTTCTAAAAATGACCTACACAATCAAACGCCTTTTTCTTTTGTTATTCGGGGGAATTTTAATGCCCGCTTTTGCCCAAAACATAGCGTTATCGGATGTTCACGCCGGAACCTTACGTCCGCAAGCAGGCACCATTTATCCCTTTACCCCAGACGGTAATGATTTACTTAAAACTGGATTTTACACCGACAGTTTCACAGTTCCCGCAAAAAAACATTGGTTTATTGCAATTGTAAATCCTAGAAAAAATTTCCAAACTGAAGATACCCTTTTCAACTCAGCCTGGTATTCCGATAGCATTGCTTATGGCAGTTATACCCTTTCTAAAAATCGAGAATTCCTTTTAATCCAAACCAATATGCAGGCCATATACCGACATAGTTATTCGGTAAACGCACAATGGGTCAACTTAAAGCAAAAAACCAGTGGTTTTATTCCTGGTCGCTTGCGATATCCTACCTTGAGTCCAGATAACAGCAAAGTGGCCTATGTACGTGATAACAATTTGTTTGTATATGACCTAAACAAAAAATGGGAAAGTCAAATTACGACCGATGGCGCATATAATTCGATAATTAATGGTGCCGTGGACTGGGTATACGAAGAAGAATTTTCTATGAGCCAAGGTTTTGAATGGAGTCCAAGCGGCAGCTATATCGCCTTTTACAAATTCGACGAAAGCGCGGTAACTGAATTTTCTATGGATGAATATCACGAATTGTATCCTAATCAGGTAAAATGGAAATACCCTAAAGCGGGTGAGGACAATTCTAAAGTAGACGTTTGTGTATATAACCTATCTAATAAAGCCCTTAAAACACTGCCACTTTCAAGTGAAAACGACCAATATATACCCCGTTTCCAGTGGCTGCATACCGATGCCCATTTAAGTGTTCAACGTTTAAATCGCTTGCAAAATCATTGGGAGCTTTTGGTCTACCATACACAGAAAAACGAATTACACGACCTGATTCAAGAAGGATCGGAAACCTATATAGATATTAACGAATCGCTTACCCTAATTCCAAATTGTGAAACCTTTTTGTATTTAAGTGAAATTAGTGGTTACCGACATATTTATGCTTGCGACTATAGCAAGGGAAAAATTGAGCAGGTAACACAAGGGATGTGGCAAGTAAATAAAATTCATGCCTATAACCCTAAAACCAAACTCATTTATTACAGCAGCACCGAGGCCTCAAGTGTGGAGGACCATGTTTATCAAATTCAAATTAACGGTAAAAACAAGGAAAGTGTTTTAGCGTACAAACCCCTTTCAGGCAACCAATATGCCATCACTTCTAGCAATGGAGCATGGATGTACATCATTAACAGTTGCATGAACGAAACCCCGCATTATCAAACTATTTTACTGGGTGATAAATTCCGTTGGGTGCGCGACGATACTAATTTTCGCAAAAAAACGGAATCTATGGACCTAAGTCCGGTTTCCTTTGGGGAAATTCCTCTAGAGAATAGCGCATTCAGCTTGAATTATTACATGATCAAACCAAAATTCATGGATCCTGATAAAACCTACCCTCTTTTAATGCATTGTTACGGAGGACCGGGTAACAGCATCGCTAGAAATAGCATCAATTCCTATTATGCATGGTATCAGTATTTAGCGAGCAAAGGATATGTAATAGTTTGTGTAGATAACCGGGGAACGGGAAACAAAGGAGAAGCTTTTCAAAAATGCACTTATAAAAACTTAGGAAAATTAGAACAAGAAGATCAACGTTTTGCTGCAGAATATTTCGGGAATCTGCCCTTTATCGACAAATCCAGAATTGGCATTTGGGGTTGGAGTTTTGGGGGCTATTTAACCTCATTATGCATGGTTAAAAGTGCCGATATCTTTAAAACCGGTATTGCCGTAGCCCCAGTAACACATTGGAAATATTACGACAATATTTATACCGAAAGATACTTACAAAGGCCCATCGACAATCCAGAAGGTTACGAAGAAAACTCCCCTTTAAATTTCACCCAAAACCTTAAAGGTAATTACTTGATTATTCATGGAACGGGAGATGATAATGTACACTTTCAAAATTCAGCCGAAATGATCAACGCCTTAATAAAATCGGGCAAACCATTCGACAGCGAAATTTATCCAAACCGTGCACACGGTATTTCAGATCGCGCAGCACGCAAACATTTATTTGAGAAATTAACCCGATATATTTTAGAAAATCTTTAATTCGTACAATCCAAATGACTAAACCAACAATTGGCCAAGCGGCCCCTACTTTTAACGCATTGAATCAAAACGAAACCTCCATTTCTCTAGCGAACTACCAAGGTAAAAAATTGGTTTTATACTTTTATCCAAAGGACGATACCCCAGGTTGTACCGCAGAATCTTGTGATTTACGCGATAACTATGCGCGATTTATTGCCGCAGGTTATGAAGTTTTGGGCGTAAGCCCCGACACGGCTGCAAAACACCAGAAATTTATTGCCAAGTACGAATTGCCATTTGACCTTTTGGTAGATACCGATCACCAAGTTGCCGAAGCTTATGGAGTTTGGGTTGAAAAAAGCATGTATGGTAAAAAATATATGGGAATTGCTCGAACTACATTTATTATAGATGAGAACGGTATTCTTACGGATATTATTGAAAAGGTAAACACCAAAGCGCATTCCGAACAAATTTTAAAATGAGCCAAGCCGCTTCAAAACCCACACATATTAGTGTAATCGGAAATGGAAGTTGGGCCACCGCTTTGATTAAAATCCTGACCGAAAACAAAAACGTGTGCATTCATTGGTGGATGCGCGATGAAGATAGTGTTTCCTATATAAAGGAATACCACCACAATCCGAAATATTTGTCATCTGCAGAATTGCCAGGAACCCAGATTTTTCCTAGCAATGATTTACAAGCCGTTATGAATGCTGGGGAATGGATTTTATTGGCAGTTCCATCTGCTTTTCTTGGAAAAACCTTGGAAGGTATCGAGCTTCCCCAAGATAAAAAATACATTACTGCAATTAAAGGAATCGAGCCCAAAAGCAAGCAAGTAGTTGCGGAATTCCTGCATCAAGATCACAACATAGAATTAAATCAAATTTGTTTGATTTCAGGACCTTGTCATGCCGAAGAAGTAGCTTTAGAAAAACTGAGCTACTTAACCGTAAGTGCGCTTAATGAAACATTAGCCACGGAACTCGCCTCTTTGCTTAAATGCAGATACATCAAAGTGATGCAAACAAGTGATTTAATTGG
>CBFHGY010000006.1:41762-47052 GCA_965655465.1 Bacteroidia bacterium
GCGGAATATGCTTCTGTGTTGAAGAATATCTACGCCATAGGTTCTGGAATTGCACACGGCTTAAACTATGGCGATAATTTCCAAGCCGTATTTGTGTCTTATGCCATCCGAGAAATGAAGGCCTTTTTGCATGCTCTGCATCAAGAAAACCGCGATGTAAAAGAATCTGCTTATTTGGGAGATTTACTCGTAACTTGTTATTCTCAATTTAGTCGGAACCGAACTTTTGGCAATATGCTTGGTAAGGGATATTCTGTAAAATCGGCTCAATTAGAAATGAATATGGTTGCAGAAGGTTATTATGCTTGTGATTTGGTTTATCAAAAAGCCAAAGAAATAGGTTTAAATATGCCTATTGTGAACGCCGTACATGAAATTGCGTACCAAGGCAAACTGCCCCGTAAGGTTTTCAAGCACCTCGCAGAAGTAGAATTGTATTGATTTTGCGATTTTTGTAAAACTTTTTGTAATTAAAATTGTCATTTACTACAACAATGTCCTTTAAAATTTATACCCGTAAAGGCGACGACGGTAAAACCGGATTAATAGGTGGAGACCGTGTTGCAAAACATCATATTAGAGTAGAAAGTTACGGCACCATTGATGAACTGAATAGCCATATCGGTCTGGTGCGTAGTTTTATCGGAGGAAGTCCAGAAGAATCTATTTTAGCTCAAATTCAAGACAGTCTGTTTGTTGTAGGGTCGCACTTGGCATCATCACCTCACAGTAAAATGGAATTACCCTCCTTTGACCTTGAAATTGTAACTCGTATGGAAGCTGAGATTGATCGTTTAACGGCATTGTTGCCGGAATTGAGAAATTTTATTTTACCTGGTGCTACCCAACAAGGATCGCATTGCCACGTCGCGCGTTGTGTTTGTCGCAGAGCCGAACGATTATGTGTGCATTTAAGCGACATGGAAGATCTTCCTGAGTTTATTATCCAATTCCTAAACAGACTATCCGATTATTTATTTACGCTTTCCCGTTTTCTTGATCAAAGTTACGGTGGTCGAGAAATTCCTTGGATTCCTAGAAAATAAATTTTCTATTTCCGCGGGTTGAGAAAGACATTAAAATTATCCTTAAATTTGTTCCAACAAACATAAAAACCAAAAAAAACATACAATACACACATGAACAAATCAATCGTTTATTTAACCGCAGCAGTTGCCGGATTGGCATTTGCATCTTGCGGAAGCAACGCCACTGAGGCGGGAGCAGCAGATTCTACCTTAAACGCTAGCGAAACTGCCGTTTCGTACACCATCAGCACCGAAAGCGTAGTAGGTTGGAAAGGTACCAAAGCAGTAGGAATGGGTTCTCACGAAGGTACAATCGGAATCACAGAAGGTACTGTTAGTGTTGAAAATGGCAATATCACTGCTGGTACTGTAACCATCGACATGAAGAGCATCGCCGTTAGCGATAGCATGCCTGAAGAATACAAGCAAAAATTAATTGGTCATTTCAGTGCCGACGATTTCTTTAATGTTGAACAATTCCCAACTGCAAAATTTGAAATTACAGGTTCAGAAGCAAAAGTTGATGGCGATTACACTCACGTAATTTCTGGAAACTTAACCCTTCGCGATTCTGTTAAAAATATTTCATTCCCAGCAACTGTTAGCACTACCGAAACCGGTTTAACCGTAAAAGGAACTGCCATTATCAACCGTTTAGATTGGGGTGTAAACTACGACAAAGAAAAAATGAGTTTGTCTGAAAAGTTACAAGCTTCGGCAAAGAATGGTATCGTATCGAAGGATATCGAAATCACTTTGAACATTACTGCTTCAAAATAATTGGTTAATCACAATAATTGAGTAAAAAAGGCCACCCATGCGGTGGCCTTTTTATTGGTAGAAGGTAGACGAAAATACTAGGCGTAACGATTACCTACCCACACAAAACGGCGGTTAATATATAAAGAATCGGTAAAACTCGCATTTCCGCTTGGATTTCCACCCGTTACATGAAAATCGCTAAAAGCGGCATGTTGATTTACAAATGCGGCTCCAGTAAAATTGAAACTAACCGGTGTAAATACCGAATTCATGGTTTGAGCAGTTAATGCACAATATTCCTCATTGGTACTGTAACATAAGCACGTAATGGCTCCTTTTTCAGCAGCCATATTTGCAGCCAATTGAAGGGCTTCTTGTGCATCTGCCGTTTTTACAACAAAAACTATTGGACCAAAACATTCTTCCTTCCAAGAGTGCGATGCTGCATCCACACCAACCACACTTGGGGTTTGTAGGCGCGCATCTGGAAATTCAGGATGCGATACTTCTGCAATGGTTCCTGTATGTCCACCTGCTTTTAGGGTATCTACTACTCTATTTTTGGTAATATCATTCTGAATTCCTCCCAGAACAAAAGCCCCCATTTTCGGATTTTCTGCAAGTCCTTTAACGGCTGCACTCAAACCGGCAACCACCTCATCGTAACTTAAATGTCCATCCGCGGTTTTAATTCCCCCAGAAGGAACAAAAATATTTTGTGGTGCGGTGCACATTTGTCCGCTATATAAACTAAAACTGAACGCTAAATTACCAAAAACGGCTTTGGGATCTTGAATGCTTTCTATAATCACAGAGTTCACACCGGCTTTTTCCGTAAACACCGTTTTCCCGGGCAAAGATTCGATGTATTCTCCAAAAGCAGAACCTCCGGTATAATCGATTAATTTTACCTCTTTATGTTCGGCAAGGACTTTGGTAATGGGATCATTTTGTGAATCGACTGCAAGTTGCACTGTATAAGGCGACAATCCATTATCAATCAATACTTTTTGCATTTCTGCAACTACTATTGCAATGGGTAAAACGGATTTGGGATGGGGTTTAACGATTACGGCATTACCGGTAACCAAATCGGCAAATACACCCGGTACCGTATTCCATGTTGGAAAGGTAGAACAGCCAATTACAAGGCCAATTCCTTTTGAAATTGGGTTGAACGACTTTTTAATGCTGAGATCGAACTTCCCCATGTTCTTAACCCAATTCACTTCTTGATCATAACGCGTTTGCTCATAATACCCTAAAGCAATGGATTCCATGGCTCTGTCGTTGGCATGAGGACCACTCGCCTGAAAAGACATCATAAAACTTTGTCCGGTTGTATGCATGGTGGCATAGCCCAATTCAAAGAAGCGTTCTGAAACGGCATCGAGCATATCGACTAATATATCTGCACGTTGAGAAACCGGAATTTGCGTCCAAGCAGAATGTGCAGTTTTAGCCCTTTCAATAAGTGTATCTGATGAAAACTTGGGATATTGAACGCCCAAGCCCAACATCATATATGGAGAAACTTCTTCTCCGATATAGCCAATATTTCCCTCGTCGTTTAATCCGTTAAAGGAATTGGACAACTGTTTTTGAAAGGCTTCTTTTCCTTTAGCATCAGCATCTTCGGCATATGCTTTAGGATTTTCTGGATAGGGTGCGTAATACGTTCGCTCTTGCAAGGCTAGGATAGCCCGCTCTATTCGTTCTTTATGTTTCATGAAAAATAATAAATTTAAGCTTGACCGGTTTGTCCACCAAAATTCAAGGGGATATTCGTTTCGTGTTGTTCGTTAAGGGTAACCTCGCCGAAGGCATCTTCAAAACGCGATAGGTTATCTCCTAACGCCATTAACAAGCGTTTTGCATGTTGGGGGGCTAAGATAATGCGGCTTTTTACTTTCCCCTTGGGTATTCCGGGCATCATTCGCACAAAATCAATAATAAATTCAGATTGACTGTGTGTAATAATCGCAAAATTAGAATAGGTTCCTTCTGCAATTTCCTCGTTTAATTCAATATCAAAAGTTGGATTTTTGGGATTTTCTGAGTTCGACATAGTACAAAATTAAGGGATAAATTTGGCTTGGAAATTTCTAAATCGATAGTCCCAAAATTATAGCACTACAATAACCGAGATTTCCACCAAAGCATCTTTAGGTAAACGAGAAACTTCTACGGTTTCACGTGCCGGGTAATCTCCTTTGAAATAAGTAGCATATACTTCATTTACTTTGGGGAAATCATTCATATCCTTCAGAAAAATACTCGATTTTACGATATGTGCATAATCCGCACCTGCTGCCTGTAACAGAGCCCCGATATTTTTCATCACTTGTTGGGTTTGCGCAACCACATCGGAATCAGAAATAAAATTTCCGGTATTAGGATCTAGGCCAATTTGGCCAGAAAAATAGAGGGTATTGCCTACACGCACAGCCTGACTGTACGGACCTATGGGTGCTGGGGCATTTTTAGAAAAAATAGTTTCTCTCATTTGGTTTGATGTATTTTTGTGTTCACATGAAAATAGGAATATGGGCAACAGGATTGCGGGAACAATCTTGGAAAAATAAATTTGAGTCATACCCCGCACTTTCATACGTGCAAGATACTCATTCTCACAAAAACTTCGATGTTTTCATTGATTTGAATTGGGATGAAAATTCGGAGCGTATAGCTTCCTACGCGGAAAACACGAACACCCTTTTCATTTTAGGGAGCAATTTAAAAACAATCGAATCCGTACTTTTTGAACATGGCATTTCGTATTCAAATCAACAATTCTTGGGAATCAATAGCTTCCCACATTTAATAGAGCGAGAGACCTGGGAAGTTTGCAATCCTTTTAATATTGACACTACTGCTTTTCATCAACTTTTGAAAACCCTAGATATTCAAAGCTGTGAATTTTTAAAAAGTCGCGTCGGTTTTTTCACTCCACGTGTATTATGCATGATCATTAACGAGGCCTATTTTACCGTTCAAGAAGGTACCGCAAATAAACAGGATATCGATACGGCCATGAAATTAGGCACCAATTATCCAAATGGACCATTCGAGTTTACTGAACTGTTTGGTATCGACTTAGTTTATAAACAACTCAAAGCTTTATATGCAGAAACCTCAGACGAGAGGTATAAGATTTGTCCATTACTTCAAAGCGAATATTATTTACATCAACGTTTATGATTTAATAATTCAGAAGAGAAAAGGCGCCAATCGGCGCCTTTTCTCTTCTGAATTATTCTAAATTTAGCCCCGTATAACAGGAGCAACGTACTAAAGTACCTTTATTTAACAATTTGAATCTTGGTAGTAACGGTTTCAACTCCGTTGCTTACGTTCACCAAGTACATTCCCGCGGATAATCCGCTTGCATTTACTTGAGATTCACGCTGACTCAATACCACACGACCGTTCATATCCATTACCGTGATGTTCACATTGCTTCCGAAGTTTTCACTCGTTACCACTTGGAACTGTCCTTG
>CBFHGY010000007.1:0-243 GCA_965655465.1 Bacteroidia bacterium
AATTTGTATGATCATTTTGTGTTAATTGCACCTGTTCCATTTGCTGATTCATTGCAGAAATTGAACTGTTTAACTGTGAAATGGCATCCGCGGCAATTCGTGGAAATGCAGTATCAATCGTCGTGTTCTTGGCAAATCCCGAAACCATTGCATATGGCACAGACCAAAGCTTTTCTATACCAACGACTTTGAAGTTGTTATCGTTTTTAAACGCAATTTCTATTTTTAAGTGAACTTGTCCTT
>CBFHGY010000007.1:270-45011 GCA_965655465.1 Bacteroidia bacterium
AGAAAAATCACCAAAAACATTAACTCCTGGTCCGATAACCACATTAAAAATACCGAAATTATCCGTTTGTGTTTCATGTATTTCTTGAAATTGCGATATACCACCGGGGTACCTATTAAATAGGGTAAAACGCACTTTTATTCGCTTATTGCTCCAATACGTATTTTCGATATTCATCCCAGAAACGTATTGGGTTTCAGTATTGATGGCAACTGCCTGATATGAAATTCCTTGTGGGACCGATTGCGCTTGTATTAAATTGCAGCTCGCAGCAAGGATAAATAGCAGGGTTCTAATTTTTAAAATATAGTTTTTCAATGTATTATAGTGATTTTGTTGGTGTAAACAGTATTAGTTTCATCAAGCGCTTCCAAAATGTAAACACCTGATTTTAAATGGCGAACATCAATAGGCGATTTATCGAAGTTGTTCATATACGAGCCGTCCATGGAATAAAGCCCCAATTTCTTAATGGGTTTATTGTTGCTTAGTTGACAAAAAACCAAATCATTGGCAGGATTCGGAAAGCATTTTACCTTAAAACGAGCTTGTACGAGTTCATTCAATTGAATAAATGGAGCTACTAACTTAGAATCTGAAGACGCATTGCTGTGTAAGGGGGATCCTGAAAAATAATAAACCGTAGATTCCCCAGAAACTGAGTGAAAAACTCCCACATTTCCTTTAATGATACCTTGTGCTAAGGTGCATGAAGCATAGAGTATTCCACTAATTATAATTAGAACTTTTTTCATAGGGAGATTTTAAGTCCAAATCCAATATTAGATAAATGGGTACTTTCGGTATTAAAGTCAGTCCCTTCGAGGTTTGTTAAAATGTGTCGATAATACAGGTATGGGTTCACGGCATAATTGGTATTTTGAAAATCTCCCAATTCTAATTCCCCATAAAAACCGACAAAACTGCTAACAAAACCATCCTTCGTGAGCAACTGTGCATTGTTTGTTTGAGATTGATTTAGGGTAATGCAAATCGATGGGCCTACCGCCAAGGCGTGCAGATATGGATTATCAAAGGTATATTTTAGATATAGATCAAAACTGAGAGCCGTGAGTTCAAATTCTGAAATCGGATCCACGGATTTACTTTTTATTTCCATCAAGCCAGTATACATTCCAAACGTAAAGGTTGAAGACGTGTCAGGCTTAAAACACATGCCTATCCTTTGGTCTAATGTTGCTTGAGATGAATAATTAATTGTATTGCTAAAATTATCTTTATATTTTACCATAGGAAAATGTATTCCTGACAAAATGTTATACTTGAAAACAAGTTGTCCGAATGTAATGTTACATATAAGTAACAAAATTGAAAATGCACATGTTTTCTTCATCGGTACCAACAAATCTAATTTTAAAAGGGGTTTTAACCCTTTTATATTTGGTCAATGGCCTTTTTATTTAGCGAATCGTATAGTTTAGTATGTTTTAAGTATAACAAACCCCAAATATTCTGTTGATTCTAAAATATATATACTTCTACCAAAAAATGGCTATAAATAAAAATAGAAAATGAAAAAAAATGAGTGTAAAAAAAAGGTATTAACATTTTTTTAGAGTGCCTATTTGAAAAGCTATGTATTTCATTTTTAATGTCTTGAAATCAAAAAAGAATAAAACAGGACATGAAAATGATGTTTGAAGTGTGTAGCATGTGGGTATTTCAAAACCATGGAATCGGTTGAAAACGTTTTCTTCTCATTTTTATGGTCAATAAAACTAGGATATCCCTTAAATTTGTTTTTTAAGTTCGATGGATTTAGTAGAAAACGGCAGTATCGATATACACGTAAAGCGGCATCCTTGGGAATTGGCGCGTTATGAAATTATCAAGGAGAAAGTGAATACCATGTTATCAAGCATGCCTAAGGGCCTTGCTCCGGTATTAGTAGATATAGGTTGTGGGGATGCATTTGTAGTGCAAAAGTTGTATCATGAATTTCAATCGCATTGGCATTCCAATTCCGATTCGGTTTTTGCCATTGATATTAACTTTACTTCTGAAAATATCGCAACCTTACAATCGGTAAATGATAAAGTGGTGTATTTGCAAAATATATCGGAGTTGAAAGTTGAAACGGGCCGATCTTATATTGTTTTATTGAATGACGTAATTGAACATATTGAAGATCACAATGGTTTTATAGGGGTTCTAGATTCTTGTTTTGAAAGAGCCTCTCAATTTCAATTATTCATAACCGTTCCTGCTTATCAACATCTGTTTTCCAATCACGATATTGATTTAGGTCATTTCCGCAGGTATCGCGTGAACCAATTGCACGAATATGCGAAGGCCTTAAATATGTCGAGTAAGGATTCGGGTTATTTTTTCTTGAGCTTGTTCTTAGCGCGTTCGATAGTTAAAGTTTTTGAACCGCCCGTTGATAAAAACCGTCAAGGTATTGGGGTATCTGCATGGAAAGGAGGGGCTTTAGCCACGTTTTTATTCAAATCGGTATTGCTCATCGACTACCGACTGGGTTCATGGTTAAAGGCCATAGGAATTCATATTCCAGGACTTTCAACATACATAGTAATGAGTCGCTAATACGATGAAGGCGGCGTGTTTAATCCCTTGTTATAATGAGTCGCAACGCCTCGATCGTGAACGGTATAAGGGTATATTCAAAGAGGACTCAGGCATTCATTTTTACCTGCTTAACGACGGTTCTTCGGACGATACCTCTCGTATTTTGAGAGAACTTTCGCAAGGATTTGAACATGTGTATGTTTTAGATTTTAAAGAAAATAGGGGAAAAGCTGGAGTAATACGGGAGGCGATGCTGCAATTGCAGGATAGCGATTACGACTATATCGGTTTTTTGGATGCAGACTTTGCAACACCCTTCGAAGAATTTCAACGACTTTTGGATATTGCCAAGCAAAAGGATCATGACATAGTATTTGGTTCACGGGTAAAATTAAAAGGTTGGAATATTTCTCGAAATCCCATTCGTCATTGGTTTTCGCGCATCGTATTAACGGTAATTGATACGCTTTTTAGATTGGAAATTTACGACACCCAATGCGGTTGTAAAATTTTCAAAAGAACGCAAATTTTTACGCTTTTTGTTGACCCGTTTGTAACCAAGTGGTTGTTTGATATCGAAATATTTATCCGCTATTCAAGGTCGGTGTCCGTTTCGAAAATCAAAGAGATTCCACTAAACACTTGGAGCGAAATTAAAGGCAGCAAGTTAAAGATTAGCGATTTCTTACAGGTCCCCTTGAATATATTAAAGCTGTATTCACATTACAGACGGAACGCTCGTTAAATAAAGACCCGCTGTTTATAGCGGGTCTTTTGTTTAAGAAACTTTAAGGATTTGAAGAATCAAAGTGAAAATTGTGCGAATAACTTAATTGTACGACGTTCGTATTTTCAATTGGCGATTTAAAGTCTCGTTGATGCAAATATCCCAATTGAAGGTTGTTGGAGTTACTCAGGTGATAACCAACACCGAGATATACCCAATTTCGGGCCAGGGATGTAAATTGAAGTTTTGAATTCATATTTATCCAAATTTCATTAAATAAACTCCCAAACCATACTTTCGATTGGCCGATTGGCAACGTGCCACCAATGCGGTAACGAAATCGATTTGAATATTGGTATCCATTATAAACAATGCCGTGTTGCAGCCCATTCGAATCAAAGTGAGTTATATATTGTTGATTCCAACGATTTTCTAAACGAAGTCTTTGATACCCATTAAAGCCATGTATCTCGAAATTATTGAAAATTTGTTCCCATGAATTATGTTCGATAGAATTGAATTGATCATTTAAATAAGAGTGAATAAATGTATAACCCATAGAGACTTCCATTTTTTTAAATAAATGATAGTCAAGCGAAGGACGAAATAAGAAGTTCTTATGATTCAAATTTGATAATTGAGTTCTTTCGTGTATTTCAAGGGAGCTTGACCATTTCGGAGAATAGTGTTGCCGAGAATATAGGAAGTACCAAGAATTGGATTTTGCATTTGATTCTACTTGCGAATAAAGGGAATTTGTGATTAGCCATATTGCCCAAACAAGAAATTTAAGTAGTGTTTTCATGGCCGTTTTATTTCCTTTTTCGGGTTGAAAGTGGATGATCCGAAACCGGTTTCATTTCAGATAAACCGATAATTTGAAGGGTATTTCCGTATTCTTCCCAATCATGTTCTAAATGTTCCACGAATTCCATAAACGGATTATCTACTAAAGCACATTGGCTAAAATCAATTATTAGGGTTTTGTCTTTAGGGAGTGATTCAAAAACACCTTTGAAGGTTAGAATATTGGTAAATAATGCAGAATCAAGGATTTGGATTCGCACAGTAGTATCATCTGTTATAATGTGATGTTTCGAAACAAATAGGGATTTAAGAGGCGCACCGCCAAATACATGAAAAATCAACTTCGTAAGGATACCGGCAAAAACACCAATCAGAAGGTCCGTTCCTAATGTTGCAAAAATGGTAACCAGAAAGATAACGAGTTGTTCTTTTCCTAATTTATAAGTTTGGATAAACTCTTTAGGACTTGCAAGTCGGAAACCGGCAAAAATAAGCATCGCCGCCAATGCCGTATTGGGAATTAATTCAATGGCTGGAATGAGCACCAGCATGGCGATCAAGAGAAAAAAACCGTGAAAAAAGTTGGAACCACGACTTTTTGCGCCAAAATCTATATTGGCAGAACTCCTTACCACTTCGCTAATCATTGGCAATCCACCTAAGAGTCCGCTTAATCCATTGCCAACACCCAATGCGATGATATCTCCATTTGGGTTGGTTTTACGCTTAAGTGGGTCTAAATCATCGAGGGCTTTTACAGTGAGTAGGGATTCTAAACTGTTCACAAAGAGAAACATAAATACATATTTCCAAAATACCCATGTGGTGATTAAATCAAAACGGGGGGCGAAATGAATATTTCCCCAAAAATCTCCAATTTTGACTAAGGCATAGGAGGGTTCTTCTGTTTTTAAATGCCATGCAAGGGATAATGGAACGGTTAATAATAAGACGACCATAGGCCCTGGAACTTTCTTTAAGAATTTAAATTTCAAGAATGGGATTATGAATAAAATGGAAAGTCCAAATAGCCCAATAATTGCGATATGGGGATGTGCATTTTGAATAAATTTTGGAATATCTAAAAGCAATTCAATGGGAGATTCTCCCTTATAAATTAGCGGGTCATCTCCAAGAAGTACCGGTATTTGCTTCGCTATAATAATAATCCCAATAGCGGCGAGCATACCATGTACAGCGGAATGAGGGAAAAGTTCGGCCAGGGAACCAAATTTTAGATACCCCATGATGATCTGAAAGATTGCCAAAACAATTAATATTCCAGATAAGTGTCCAAGAGCATTTGTTGGAGTATCTATTTTTGAAAATTCTAGAATTGCTCCGGCACAAACGGTTATTAAACCCGCAGCAGGTCCCTTTATGCTTAAGGGTGAGCTTTTGGGAAAGAAACTAACGGCAAGACCCCCAATCATAGCGGTTAAAATTCCTGCGGCAGCGGGAAAGCCACTTGCTTTAGCTATTCCTATACTTAAGGGTAGGGCTAATAAGAATACGAAGAATCCAGAGCTAATATCGTTTTTCCAAAAATGGAAAATAGTGTTGTTTTTGAGTGTTTTCATTTTAAGAGGTTAATTTATTAATTGGGTTAAATGGTTCGGGATTATTTCCCATGAATATTCTGGCATATACACGTATTAAGGTGATGCCGGATAAAATATAACTTATTGAATAAAAAAGGGTTAAGAAGATTTGGTTTTTGTGAATGTGGCTAAAAAGCAGGTCTTCACCTATAACAGAAGGCGTAATGGGGAAGCCCATCATACATAAAATACCAAATAGAAACCAGTTGGTTTTAAGGGGGTAAAGTACACTTAATCCTTGATAGTCATATAAATGTAATGACTGATTTTGTTTGTTTTTCAACCGATATAAAATCACAAAACTGATTGTTGCACCTAGAACAATTCCGCTTAAATAATAAAACGATTCGTTTAACTGAACTTTTTCATTTAAGGAAATCGCAGCTACCATAAATACATGGCCTGTTAGAATTAAGCCAATAGACCATAAGGCATTATCTCTTTCAGAAAATGCTTTCAAGGTGAGCAGAAATGCAATTCCCGATAATAGATGCGGAAATAAAATGTGATTGATAAAGTGAAGTTGACTTATTTGAGAAACGAACATAATCAAGGCAATACTCCAATAAAGAGCGAATATTTTGAATTTATTCGGCTCTCTTAGGAAATGTATAGCCCTACCTAGTTTTTTTAATGGATTAAATACCCACCTGCTCAAATGAGTATCTAAATGAAACTCCATCAAAAAGTGCATATAAAACCGATCGTAAAATTGGGTAAAATAGGAACTTTGTATTTCTGGGTTTTCCTGATTTGGTGTATAAAGTTGCTCTTTTATTCGATAGGCCACTATCGACGGTGAAATCAACAACTGATAGGTCCGTAATAAAGCATTTCCGATAATGTGTATGAGTGCCAAGTCAATAAATCCTAGTGCCAATTCAATAAATATCAAGCCTATTTGAGCAATAGAGGCATAGGCAACTTGGGTTTTTATCGTGGGTTGAACCCGTGAAATTAAATGAGCAATAATTGCGGTAATTCCGCCCATTATTCCGATTAAGTACCTTATTGGCATTTGAAATTCCCATATTGGAAATGATCTAATTAATAAGAATACACCGAAGTGAACCGAGAGTGATCCATAAAAGACAGCGCTTGAGGGGGTGGGTCCTTCCATCGCCCTGGGTAACCACGAAGAAAAAGGCCATTGTGCTGATTTAACCCACGCTGCCAATACCAATCCAATTGAAAACCAATACCCCACCATAGAGTGAGCAGACAACTGATGGTTGACTAGGGCAACATCATTTAATTTAGAGAAGGTTATATTCTCGTGCCATAAATGATGGCTAGCCCAAATGGCGATAAGTATACCCACGTCTCCAATTCGATATATAGAGAACACTCTAACGGCGTGTTTAACAGGTAAATAGCGATTTCTATAAAATGCAATAAGCAGGAATGAAGAAATACCGAGTACCTCCCAGCCTACAAAAACATTTTCTAAACTTCCCGCTAAGGAGGTATACACATAGCCCGAATAAAAGAGCATAATCAACACAAAAAAGCGTTTGTAGCCTTTCTCCTTATGCATATAGAAACTTGAATAATGCAGGATAATCAATGAAATGATATTTCCGAGAAAGAGAAAAACAGCGGTCGTTTTGTCGAAATAGAAATCTATAAAGAAGGTGAAATTTTCGCTTTTATATAAGGACCATTCTTTCATGTTTAGCGGTTCGTGACCGCCCCGTAGCCAAAAGCCAATAAATATAAGGATTGCTACACCTTGTAAAATATTGGTTGCCTTTGCTATTTGTGCTATCTGTTTTTCCTGAAAATCACGGAAAAAATTCAGCAACAAAAATGCCGCAATTGGCAAAAGGCAAATCAGAATTAATAAGAACTCATTCATACATAGGTTTCCTCCAAATTAAATACGGGCAGATCTTTTGAATTTTCTGAAACAAATGGAATCCAATCTTTTATCGTTGGAAGGTCTAATTCCTCGGGTTCATAGTTTTTGAAGGAACCCTTTTCCCATCGATGCCATTTATGTGTTTTGGGGTCTTTACAAAATAGAAATAACCACTCACCCGTATACCATTTTTCTATATCAGGATGCGCTTTAAGAATTTCTTCTACGATCTCGGGATTTTGTTCAACAATAACAAGCAGCCTTAATGGATTATGGATGCTAATCATTTGCTCCGGAAGTCCTGTACGTAAATCTCCATCAATTCCATTAGTTACACCAATTAATCCCATCACGTTATGAGGTAATTTTGATCCTGCGCCTAAATTATTGGGATCTGTAGCGGAGAAATAATATTCTAAATTAATACCGCCGCACACGTTCGTGATGGCATTCAAAGTAGCCGTTAACACGTTGCCTTCTTTATCGTAAGTGGAATCGTAGGAATTTAAAAAAGCGCGACGGTCATAAAACAAATGTTTATTGTGATTTCGTGGGCCAATTATGCACAATGCATTATTGGAGTGATTCCATTCGGGTCTTGGCTCAAATAAGGAAACAGATCGTAATTTGATTTTATGGTGAATGAATTTTGGAGTTTTTTTATTTCCAACAAAACCAAATTTACGGGCTCTTTCAATTGCATTTTGTTCTAGTGCTTTTTGGAAAATCTTTGCGTTTTTTTCATGTTGTATGCGCTGAACTTCTGTTAGTTTGTCCAAATCATAAAATACGATTTCATCGCGGGTGGTATCGTGTACGCCTCCTATAAAATGCGTGTTTTCTGGAATAATGAAACCCCTTGACTGTAACAATTGTCTAACCTCTTCTTTGTTTGCAATAATTGAGATGACTCTTGCGTTTATGGAACCATTTCTACCGTTACATGCGCCACATTCGTATCCGGCGAAATGCGTATTATTAACCGAGGATGCGCCATGACCTACGATATAAACGAATTCTCCAAATCGTTCAACCATACCCATTCCTTTGAGTAAATTTTCAAGGGCATCTGCTTGTTCCAATAATTCGAAGCCCCATTTTAAATTTTCAGAAAGGAGAGATTCGTTAGGGCATTTGTGAACTTCAAAATTGAGCCTTGAATTTTGATCTTTCTCAGATTGCGTTGGTTTTAGAGCATGTTTCGTAAAAAACACGTTTTTTACCATTTTCAATCCAGCAGAATATCCACTTAAATGTGGGATCCATAATTTTCGTTTTCCTTTTTGACCTTTCTGGCTTAAATGGATATCATAATCGGTCTGTAAAGAATCCTTCCATTCACTTATAACGTGCTTCGGGTTGATATTTCCTGGACACATTTGAATTAAGTTGTGAGCCTTATAGGGTAGGAAATAGAATGGTAATTGAAAATATCCTGGTGTACCATAAGTTTCACAGTGTGGATCTAGATTTTCCAGATGTCTACGCAGGGAACCTTCACGATCGTCTATACAAAAACAGGCTTGAAAACTTAAGGACTGCTGATGTGTGAAAGCATTTGAAGTCAATCCACATAAAACAGAATCAAAATAGGAAAACTCTGAAGCCTCTTGCCAAATATGTAATGCATGATACAATCTTTCATCGCTATCTATTTGGTCTGGGGTAGGCGGTAAGAAATTAGGGTGTTCAGTAAGAGGTTTCCAATTGTTTTCTTTTTTTGTGAATAAGATATCCAATTCCAACAAAAATTGAAAAAACAGGAATTCATACAAGGTTATTTTTCGGTATTTAAGCAGGATATGCTCGTTTTTCTCAATAAAACGAACCATTCCAGACCAACCGGGATGAGCAAAAAGGGCATCTTCGATATAGGTTTTATGCCACTCTTTTTTTCCAACCAACCTTTCGAGTAAATCTGTGAGGGTTATCAGTGGATCATTCAATAATTGAATGGCTTCAGATGAATGGAAAATACTGTGTTTTTTTTGATTTTCTATCTCACGGATGCTTGAAATGAGGGTTTTTTCTGGGCTGAAAGGGAAACCATTCCGCGATACCCCTTGATCTAAAAAGGCCCCGACAATTCGAAAAAGAGATGTATGAATTTCTTTTTCAATATTCAAATGTGTTAATTCTTTCCATTGACTTCTCATTCGACCTACCTCTGGGGTAGCGAAGTCTTCAAACTTTTCATAGAGAAGACTATCCTTAACGAAGGGCATATCTTCCTTAGGATGATATCGGGAAATAATTTTATCGAGCGTATTGCCAGAAATTTTTCCTGATTGATAATCATCTCGGTAAGAATGGATGGATCTATAAACACGAAATCCAAATTTGCGCCCTGCTGTTTTTAAACCATCCTTGAAGGAATATTTTTGAAAAGCGTGGAGGGTGTTGTGATGTACAAAATTGTTTAATGGTGCTTGACTAGGCAAAAAGGCACCTATCGTTTCTAATATCGAATTTTCTTCGATGAAATTGTTTTGAGTTGTTTGCATTGCATAAGTAAAAGGTTAAACATACGAAAGTTTAGTTCGCGCGAAGCGAGATTTCAAATACACGTACTCAGTGGATTTGACCTTTTACTAAGCTAGATTTATTTTGAGCTGCTTGTACAGAATGTACAATTTGTGTAAATTTTTGTTTAATAAGGCCTTACGAGTATGAGTAAGGGCCTTAATTACACGTATTCTCTTGCAAAATCGGTTGTCAATAGATTCATAAGAGTCTTCATCCTCTTCATTAACTTCTTCCTCAAGATCACAATTCGTATCAATTTTGAGGTTGTCTAGAGCATGTCCCGAATTCTTTGTTGTTAAAGAGGCCGTGCTTAACTTAGAATTGTAAGTTGTGAAGTCTAATGTAAATCCAAGGTTTAAAGCAACACTAAAAAGCAATAACAAAGAAACCTTGATGGAGGCTTTTAAAAACTTCATTGGCTTTTTTGTTTTAGACATCTAATTCGAGACTTCAAAACTAAAGTATTTGAGCTGTAAATTCAGTATGCGTTAGGTTAATCGGTCGAATTGTACAAAAAATTCGATTTTCTGATTAGGAAAGTGAGGTTATTAATAAATAAGACCATTCTTACGAAGCATCATTTGGATTTCTTTATTCCATGCACTTGGATTGGCACAATACCCATGGCGCCCAATGGTAAGTAACCATGTATTCACACTTTGCGGCGTTTCCACAAGAGTGGAATAATACTTTTTCGATTTAATTAGTTCACAGAAACCAATAAAAGAGGCAGAATCGTTTTCAAATTGCTTATAGCGTGATCGACTTCCTGTAGTGGCGTGTAAATTATTTTTACCTGCAATTCCGTGGTGATTGTTCAAGAGTCTACAAACTTTACTGTTTCCGTATGCGGATTCTTGCATGGCAATACCTAAAATCACTTCGCTAGGTATTTTGTAAGTTGCTGAAAGAGAGTCGCAAAGCGGTTTGAAAGCGGCAATATATGTTTGTGGGGTATATAGATTTTTACTTTGGGCTTGTGTCCATAGCGGGTAAATGAGCAATAATCCCCACATCCCCAATTGCAATCCTCCCAAACCTAATCGTTTCATGAATTATTTCGCCATTAAGTCTAAGCCCATTTCCTTTAATCTTCGGTAATCTCGCCGGAATATAAAGTTAATTTCACCTACTTTTTTCTCAATTGAACGTTTGAGATATTGATGGGTATATCGAAGGGTAATATTATGGGCCTTAAAAGTATGTTCATTCTTTGTAAGCGGTAGGGTATATCCATATCCAATATTAAAAATACCCAGGACGGTTAATCCAATTTCAGGTCGAAGTGCCACATTTAATTGGTTGAAATTATTTTGAACAAAAACCGATTCAATTCCCCAATAAGCAGCGGATTTTGCCTTTGTATATCCCAAATTCAACCCCAATTGCGTTTTGGTATTGTTTGGATTGTATATCATTACGTTTGTATGAATGTGGGTATAGGTTAGCGGTTTAAATAAATTGCGTTTGCCATAACCTAAGCCGATATCCAAGGAACTAAATCCTTGATAGGTATACCCAATACTCGGATGATACCCTTTTATCTCAAAGAGTGAAGAATAGTCGCGTTTTGCAATTGCGTAAAGTTCTTTGCTGTATTTGATCGCCCTGATGATTCTTTGAATATCACTTTTACTTAGATGGAAGTTATTAGATTCATCGGTGGTATCTGTATTGGGTAATAGGCTGTCTTCTGGGGATACTTCAAAAGGGTAAACAGAACCTTGATCTGCATCTGCAGAGTCCGTAGACTGGGCTTTTAATTGGGTTCCTGACAGTAAGCCAAGGATAACTGAGCAAAGGGTTATGGGTATGAATTTCATTTAAGGCTCGTAAAAGTGGATTTTGTTACTAAAACGAAATTACGTGAAGAATTTAGACTTTATGAAATTCAAATGCGAAAATTGATCAAACTCCTATTTGAAATGGTTTTGGAATTGAAGGCTTTCTTTGAAGGTTTAACAGACTAAATTTTTTCAAGAATGATGAAGTATCCAAACAAAAACATTATCTACAACAGAATTACCTTCTCACAACCATACCTTTAGCGGAACTTCAGTAAGCACCAGTCAAAATATTTCCAACATTCAACCCTCAATACACCTTGAATGGTTGGTGTATATTTATTAAACTCGTACGTCATGTCTGGTCATAAATTAACATTACGCATATCACCCCAAGTGGCCGAAAAGGGGAAACTGTATGCCAAGCGGATAAAAATCAATGGCATGTATTAAGTTGTCATTTATGATACAAATGGATGAGTTCATGAGTAAAATCAGTTAGTTTCGCTGGCTCATGTTCCATTACTTTTCACTTTTCTATAACAAAACAAAATTTTTATGTTTTGTACTGCTGGCATTTAATGTACCCATTTCGTTATTCTCACAGATTGGTATTAATACAAATACTCCCAAGGCAAGTTTGGATATTATTGGCAAGCCTACCGAAACTTCGGTTCCCGATGGGGTTATAGTTCCACGAATTTCACGTAGTGATTTAATAAGCAAAACGGCATATTCCACCGATCAACAAGGAGCATTGATTTTTGTAACCGATCTATCGGGTACTTTATCCTCGGCAACTTCGAATGTTACAAGCATTGGTTTTTATTATTTTGATGGCACTGCTTGGCAAAAAGTAAGTGCATCAAATACAGAAATAGGTGATATTAAACAGGCAATCAGGTCTACGGACCACAGTGGCTGGGTATTATTGGATGGTAGAGCTATTAATACTTTAAGTACCACACAACAATCTTCTGCTTCTGCATTAGGGTTCTCGGGTAATTTACCAGATGCTTCAGATTTAGTACTTATGCAGAATGGAGCAAACTTGGGAACAGTGAGCGGTAGTAATTTAAAGACTATAGCCCGTAATAATCTACCTAATGTAACGCTAAGTGGTACAACGAACGCGGATGGTATTCACAGTCATTCTGGAACTGCAACCTCTAATGGCTCTCATACCCACACGGGAACGACAAATAGTGATGCTCATACTCATACAATTACAGGTTACAATACGGGTGTAGGTGCCACAGGTATTCCTATGAATTCAAATGTATCTACTTCGTCGGTAAATAAAACCAGTTCTAGTGATAGTCACACACATGGATTTACAACAAATTCTGGTGGGGCGCATACACATACCTTAAGTATAAATAATTCAAGCGATCATACACACACTTTTACTACTTCTTCAATAAATGGTGGTGTAACACAGGTTGGTTTAGACATTACCCCCAAGACCCTAAGTGTGAATTTTTTTATTTTCTTAGGGAATTAAAATCTATTATAACACCGGAGGTGTGATTAGACCAAAACTAATTCTATTTAGGGCTTTACAACCAAGCTCAACACATATGAGGAATGGTTCAAAGCGTCAGTTTAAATTCCTGAGAAAGTAAAGAGCTTAGTTTTGGTATAACCTAAATGCAGGCCAATTTTGGGGTCGTAATCTAAAGAGGGTTAAAGAGAAAGCCGCCGTGCAACTTCTTAACAGCACTTTATTTTAAATACCTTTTGGGTATCATTATTTGTAGCCCCGACGAGAATCGAACTCATATCAAATGTTTAGGAAACATCTATTCTATCCATTGAACTACGGGGCCAAGGGATTGCAAAAGTACAAAAGCTTGGCGACTATTGCTTCAAAAAGAGTAACCCACGCTGAATTTTAAGGATTCGGAAAATCGCTAAACTTTTGAAATGTAAAAGGGATCGGTAACCTTTAGAAAGGCCCTTTGTTGGTTTTGGTAGCCAAAATCAATATTTAAGGAGCAAACGGATTGCTCCATTTCGCCTCGGTATACACGGCATTGCCCGATAGTGTTCTCAAGAAGGCAATCATTTGTAAGCGTTCTGTTGGACTTACACTCAGTTTTTGAGGAATTCCCCTGGGCGCAAGTCGGGGATCAATTTGGTTATTGCCTGGTCGGATTAAAATGCGATTATAATGCCCTATTAAAGTTTCTAAAGACGTGATGCTGCCCGTATGCATCAAGGGGCCATTCAATACCCCGTTTGCATTGGTAATATTTCTAAGGCTTGGACTTCGGGTATTATTCAAATCTAATTTGTTGGGGTCGCTTAAATCTCCTACAAAACCGTTGTTTCTTGTATTAGGATCTATATCAAATTCGGGCGCACGGTGACATCCACCGCAACCCAAGCCACCACCTATACGTTCACTTGAGTCGTTAAATACAGGTGGAGCTGAGAACAACTGTAAACCAGCGTTTTCATCCGCACTAAAATTCGGCAAGGGTCGGTTGTTTTCATTAATACCTAATTGACTTCTACCCTCATCGTATTTTGAATCAAACGATTGAATACTTCGAACAAAAGCGCCCAAGCATTCTTTTAAATGGGTTTCTGTGAGTATGTTTTTTCCATTGGGTGCGTTGTATGCCCATGCGCTCAACTCTTGATAATAATCAATAGAATTCAATTTATTGAGTAAATCGCTAATATTCTCATCTCCATCAGCACCGCTGAATCCCATTTCTACATGGTCTTGAATGGGTTGCGTAGTTTGTTCTTCTAAAGATGAGGCTCTTTCGTTCCAAAAGAACTTAGATTCTCTGGCAAATCGCGCGTTGATAAGTCGCATAGAATGCCTTCCCGTCAAACCATTTACCCCAGAACTCCGTACCGCCGTATCGCCAAAGGCAAATTCTTGATGATGGCAAGAGGCACAGGCAATAGTGCCATTCTTACTGAGGGCCTTGTCGTAAAACAGCACCCTTCCTAAAACGGCTTTTTTATCATCAATAACGCCACCATTGTCGGCCAGAATATATGCTGGAATATTTTGATTGCTATAATTTTCAGGATTTGAGATTTGAATGTTCGAGCCAAATGTGCGCTTTATAGCCACATCGGAAAAAGTGGTAACGGGTTCTATGGTTTTGGCACAATTTGCCAAGAGAATTGCAATAAATACCCCTAGTATAGT
This sequence comes from Bacteroidia bacterium, assembly GCA_965655465.1. GTDB lineage: Bacteria > Bacteroidota > Bacteroidia > NS11-12g > UBA955 > VMCP01. Next base: position 15,302 of record CBFHGY010000007.1, read on the forward strand.
TGTACGGATAAGGAAACTCTTCTTGATATTCATGGTAGACTTTAAGGTAAAGGTAGTAACTATTAAGATTATTTTGTTCATTTTAAAGACGATACTTAAGCCCCAATAGTTCAAATAATTAGAAAATATTTTGAACTATTTAGTTCGATGGTGTAAGTCAAATACCTAAAAATAGTTAATCTTTGAATACGCAAATATGACGAAATATCTATCAAAACCACCCTTGCTAATTCTATTTGCGGTCTTATTTGGACTGCTGTTATTGTGGCCGGTTTTGCACAATTTAAGCAGTGAAAATGATTTCGATTTATTCGTAATGGCTGCACAACGCTGGAAAGTACACGAATCCGTGTATCAAAATCCAATAATTCATGGTCGTTATTATTACTATTCCCCTTTGTTTGTGACTTTGCTACAACCCTTTTTGTGGTTACATGACTTGCAAACAGATTCAGCATCAATTTTTGGGGGATATAGATGGTCTTTTATTATTGCAAAAGCAACCTGGTCGATTATAAATGTGTATATCGTTTATTATTTCCTAAAAGAAATAAGGAGCCGTTTTACATTCCGTAAAATCTCTGAAGAATACTGGTTTTGGGGACTTAGTTTGCTATTAGGTTACCGTTGGATTTTTTTGAATTTATGGCACAGTCAATTAACCTTGTTCTTACTTTGGGCGGCATACCATGCACTAAATACACAAAGAACACAATTGGTTTCTCAATGGTGGTCGATGATCTTGGGGGTGAATTTTAAAATTATACCGGGCTTTTGGTTGCTTAAATTGGGATTAGAAAAAAAATGGGAAGACATTGCTTTTATCGCAGCTGGATTTATCCTGCTCTTATTCATTCCCACGTTTTTTTTCCCAAATACGTATGTTATTCAAGAGACTTTAGATTGGTTACAACGCATCAATCCTTTAAAATCTCAGCATGTAATGACCTTGGGAGAAGGTGGGTTTATCGATGTTGCCTCTTTGGTTGTAAAATATGCTACGGACTCAAGTATCGAGAATGAGCCCAATGTGGCATGGGTACATTGGGATGTTCACGGTGTTTTTTGGGCTTCGCAAGTTCTCCGGTTAAGTATTCTTGGGGGAATTATATCTCTATGGTATACAATCCGTAAATCCAGGGTATTTGAGCCTGATTTTTTAGTTTTTGCCCTTTTTTCTATGGGAATTCCGTTAATTTTTCCGCATCAAAGAGATTATTCGATGGCATTTTATTTACCGGCCTTGTTGTATTTGATTTATATCTATTTAACTCAAAAGTATTGGATGAACTCGATTTTATCGGCGCTTTTCTTTGTATCCCTTTTCCTAATGGGCAATATAATTTTCTTTGAAATGTTGTCGTATGAATTCCGAGTATGGCTCATTGGCGTGCGATTACAAGGATTTGGGGCCTTGTTGTTTTATGTGTGTTTTGGCGGATTTGTGTGGGATTATTGTAGAGATTCGGTGCGGTAAGTCTAAAACTTATAATTCAACTGAAATTGATACATGCGCGGTGCACTCATGTCCGCAGGGCGACCCATGAAAATTTGTTGGGTGGTATTTCGAACCTGCAAGAACATGTCTAAGTTCTCATTTACAGGAAAACCGAAACGTACATCAAATATGTGACCTGAAATTTGTCCATTCCGATACTGATTTCGAACCCCTGGGATTACATTGTCTTCTAAAAATATTCGGTCTACATTTTCGAAACCACTTTCATATCGGTAACTCAATCCTAAAGTATAGGCCTTCACTTTATACTCGGCGTCTGCACGTATGATATGCCGATTCCTATATTTCATGAAGGGTGTTGGATCGCTGGATAAATTTGAATAACTTAACGTGGTGCCTGAAATTAAGGCGGAAGTATCGGTAACTTCTGGAAGTGAATAGGTGTACCCCACAAACCACCGTAATTGCTGTTTGTTTATTTTAATGTCGCCACCGCTTTCAATCTCAAATCCTTGAATTACCGCAGGTGTTACGTTAATAGATTTAAATCCCAGAAGTGGAAAACCGGGTCCGGTAGCCCAATTGTTAAAGGTATACTCCATGAGATTTTTTACATTTAAACGGTAATATGCCACATCCAAATACCCCGAAATTAAACCCAACAAACTGGACTTTTTAAATCCTTGCTTGATGCCAATTTCAATATTTTGGGAGGTTTCAGGTTCTAAATTGGGATTGGGTAATACCGAAACGTTTCCTGTGGTAGTCATGGTAAACAATTCCGCCATGCTGGGAAATCGAAAACCTTCACCATACGAGGCCCTTAAAAAACTACCCCGTCCAATTTGTTTGTTTAATCCCGCCCGGAAAACAGGCTTTTGACGTTCTTTGCCATCCAAATTGAAATATTCATATCGCGCTCCAAATTCTCCAATCCAGGTCTTTTTCTTGAAACCTAATTGGCTATAGAAAGCGTGATTGCGGGCAGTATGTTCTCCTTGGAATAGCGGACTTTGGCTGGCCGTAAATGAATTTACAAGCCCTCCAGTATAGTTCCAAAAACGGCTGAAACTGCGCGTGCTGCGCCACTCGGAATAATAATATTGACTTTGATTGTCTTGATTATTATTGGGATCTTCATTTTCAATGTCGTTTTTAACTTCAAAATAGCGATTTTGAAAGGTGTGTTTCCAAATTCCATTCCATTCTAAAATGGGATCTATATAAAAGCGGCGACCTGTGTTTTTCGTAACCGCATTGTTTTGTGAAGTATAGGCTTGCTGGTCGTTTTCCCAAAGTAGAAAAGAGCCGCTTTCTCCGCGTTGGATGTTCCCGTTTAACCAGAGTTTGAGTTTGGGTAAAAAAGCGGGTTCATACCCGTATCGCCACCCCATGCGCACGCGATAATCATAATCGCCCATTCGGTAACTGTCGTCGTTTAACTGATTCCAATTAATGGATACGGAATGACGCCGTATTTTTTCACGATAATAACCGTGTAATCCATACAAATACCGATTTTTATTACTGAATTGTAAATTAAGAGGCGTTTGATATATGCCTCCAATAATGGCCATCTGTCCTTCTGCTTTGTTCGTTATAGGAGCAGATCGCATATTCACCACCCCATTAACCGCAGAGGAACCATACAACACTGAACCTGCATTTTTATTGACTTCCACGCTGCTAATTCCTTCGGTGGGAAGAAAACTAAAGGGTACGGATCCCGCATCTCCGGAAATCATCGGCATATCATCGATGCAAACCATCACCCGACTTCCCGCACCATAACTCCAGCCGCTTCCACTTCGAATATTGATCTGATCGTCATTTATTACTACGCCTGGAACTTGCTCCAACGCGGTATTCATATTCGTAGTAATTCTATTCTCGATGAGATAGGGTTTTAAAATTGAAAGGCCTACCGTGCTTTCTTTAATTTTGGTCAACCCCTTATTGGTGCTAATTACAACGCCGTCGAGATAATCAAAATTCTCGAGTTTAACGGTATCAGGAATAACGTAATAACTCTGTGCAGTTGTCTTAGCAGGAACGAGGTTTTGGTGCTTCGTTTTCGTTTCTGTGGCTTCAGCCGATATTAAGGAGGTTGTTAGAGCGGCAATAAGCGCAGAAAAATGTTTCACGTTTTTGGTTTTACTTGTAACTTCGTGAAATTAATCCTAAGAAATATGATACGCAAATTCATTTTCACCAGTCTAAGTGTGGCAGCCGCATTAACTGTTGAGCCATTGTGGTCTCAAGATTGCACTCCAGCAGTACTTTCAGAACCCGGAATAATGCCAGAAACCTTGCCATTTGCTCAAAAAGATCAGACCTATAACGAAACGATTTCGGTATTGTTATTTGCCGATACTATGGTAGAAGCGAACGGTCAAACCGTAAAAGCAGTAATCGATTCGATGGTATTATTGGATGTGGTTGGGCTTCCAACAGGGGTTAATTTCAAATGTAAGGACGGTAATAATCGATTTTTACCCTTAACACCAAGTTGTATTTCCGTTTATGGAACCCCCACGGAAGAGGGCGTTTTCCCTTTAGAAATACCTGTAATGAGCTATGCCAAAGTATTTGGATTTGTTCCCATTAATCAAGGCGATACCATCCGAAACTACATATTAAATGTAAGCGGCCAAGGCGCATCCCTAGAAAAAATCAACCTTAATGCGTTAAATGTATTTCCAAATCCTGCTCAAAACAAATTATCTGTTATCACGAGGGAAATACCCCGTATTCTTGCCGCAAACGGTACCGAATATGCACTTACTTGGGAGCAAAAAGAGCGTCATTTCGAAGGCGATGTTTCTGCTTTGCCTGCTGGATTATATATAGTAATGGCAAATGGTAAATCCTCACGATTTGTGAAATTATAATGAGTAAAGAAGCATTTTTTGTAAAGATTCCTAGAAGGAAAGCCGAATTACCGGCAATGATTGTCTTATTTATTGTTTTTTTAATAGGATTCGCATTTCATTATGATTTTTTTGATTGGATGGGGGGCTTGATTTGGTCCGTTTTTGCATTGCCATTATTGATGTGGATTTATCAAAAGCGCAAAGGCGATTATTTTGTACGTGTTGACGAGGAAGGGATTTCATGGAGGGAACATTTCTTTTCGAATTATACTTTCATACCTTGGAAATTTGTACAACGAATTGATTACTTGGTTTTTGAAATTAATTTCATGCTTAAAGAAACGGCACAAGTAGTTTGTTTTGCTACAAGTGGATTAACCGAGGAGGAAACCGAAGATTTAAAACAGCGTATATCAGATATCATTCAAGTGCGAACCGAAAAGGAGCGAAATGTCATTTAAACCCAATTTCAATTTCATAGAAGAATTGCAATGGCGCGGACTATTGCATGACCAAATACCGGGCACCGAGGCCCTTTTGAACACAGAAAGAGTATCGGCTTATATTGGTTTTGACCCTACTGCCGACTCTTTACATATCGGGAATATGGTTCCCATAATGTTGTTAACCTTGTTTCAGAAAGCAGGTCATCAGCCGATCGTGTTGGTAGGCGGAGCAACGGGAAGGGTAGGCGATCCAAGTGGAAAGAAAGCCGAAAGGCAATTACTTGACGATGAAGCGTTAAATCGTAATTTAGAAGGGCAGAAACAACAATTGATGCGGTTTCTTGATTTCAATCAATCTGAAAACAAAGCCATAGTCGTAAATAATTACGATTGGTTTAAAGATTGGTCGTTTTTAGATTTTATCCGAGATGTTGGAAAGCATATTACTGTGAGTTATATGATGGGAAAAGACAGCGTAAAGAACCGGTTGGAAGCAGGCGGACTTTCATTTACTGAATTTTCGTATCAACTGGTGCAGGGGTATGATTTTCTGCATTTATTCCGCGAAATGGGGGTGAAATTGCAGATGGGAGGAAGCGATCAGTGGGGAAATATCACAACGGGTACCGAACTCATTCGTAAAACCATTCAAGGGGATGCATTTGCCATTACAGCGCCTCTAGTTACAAAATCCGACGGTACAAAATTTGGCAAAAGTGAAGGGGGTAATGTGTGGTTAGATCCGAATAAAACCCCTGTATTTTCGTTTTATCAGTTTTGGTTGAATATCGCCGATGAAGATGCGGTAAAATTCATTAAAATCTATTCATTAAAAACAAGAGCGGAAATCGAAGCCTTAATTGAAGCACATATCGGACAAGAATATTTGAGAAGTTTGCAAAGGGCCTTAGCCGAGGAAATGACAATTCGGGTACATGGTGAAGAGGCCTTGGTTTTGGCCCAGAAAGCTACCCAAGTCTTTTTTGGCAATGGAACGGAAGACGATTTGCGCAGCTTGGATGAAGCAACGCTGTCGGCATCTTTAGAAGGCATGGAACGTTTTCATGTTTCAAAGGAAACTTTTAATACAGGCATAGGTTTATTAGATTTACTTGCAGTAGAAACCACAGTGTTTCCCTCAAAAGGTGAAGCGAGAAAAATGGTTCAATCGAATGGTTTTGCTTTGAATAAAACAAAACTAACGGATGCCGATTATCAAGTTACTTCCAAGGATGTGCTACATGAAAGGTTTTTAATTGTTCAAAAGGGCAAGAAGAACTATTTCGTTATTGAGTTAAATTAACCCAAGCTTTTTATTTAGCCCGAATAAGATTGTATCTTTGAGGGTATGAAGGGAATCATTTTAGCAGGTGGATCGGGTACGAGATTATACCCCCTCACCATGGCCGTAAGTAAGCAGCTAATGCCTGTTTACGATAAGCCTATGATTTATTATCCTTTATCTGTCTTAATGATGGCTGGAATTCGCGAAATTCTAATCATCTCTACTCCCCACGATATGCCGCATTTTCAAAGACTCTTAGGCGATGGCAGTCGCATCGGATGTCGCTTTGAATATACGGTTCAACCATCACCAGATGGACTTGCTCAAGCATTTATTTTGGGGGAATCTTTTATTGGTAACGACGACGTTGCTCTTATTTTAGGGGATAATATTTTTTATGGAAGTCATTTAAACGAAACGTTGAAAAGCTGCCGCAATCCGAAAGGTGGAATTGTGTTTGCCTATCATGTTTCTGACCCAGAACGCTATGGCGTGGTAGATTTCGATAAGGATTTAAAAGCGCTGAGTATAGAGGAAAAGCCCGAGGAACCCAAATCGAGTTTTGCAGTTCCCGGTCTTTATTTTTATGACAATTCAGTGGTTGAAGTGGCCAAAAATTTAAAGCCATCGCCTCGTGGTGAATTGGAAATTACCGATGTGAACAAACATTATTTGGCAGAAGGAAGCTTATCAGTACGGATTTTAAGTCGTGGAACAGCGTGGTTAGATACAGGCACTTTCAGCTCCTTAATGCAAGCGGGTCAATTTGTTGAGGTTATTGAGGAACGTCAAGGTTTGAAAGTAGGTTGTATCGAAGAAATTGCATGGAGACAAGGGTTTATTGATGCCGAAACCTTGGTGCAAATAGCACAACCATTAAAAAAGAGTGGTTACGGCGATTATTTAGAGAAAATCATTCATATTCAAACGTATTCATAATTAGGATTGATATGGATGCTTCACGTTGGTCTGCAATCAAAGCGAGAATCCGAGATTTGGGTTCGCGTTACCAACATGCGCAACATGAAAATCAGGAATTGGGTAAACAGGTCGAAGTTTTACAACATCATGTTGATGAATTAAAACACAAGATCGAAAGTCAAAAAAGCCAGAGCGTTTCAAGTCAAGACTGGAGTTTAATGCAAACCCAAATGGCTCGAAAGGATATGATGATTGAAAATCTAACCCAAGAAAAAGAGCAAGCGAAATCGCGTATTTTAGAACTTGAGGAGGTGTTGTTGTTAAAGGACAGTACGCTTCAAGTGCAAAAAAATACGATCAATGAATTAACAGAACAGAATAAATTGATTAAACTTGCAAAGGAAATGTCGGCCGAAAAAACCGATAATCACGAACTTAAAATTAAAATTAACGAATTAATACGAGACATAGACCGGTGCATTGATTTGCTAAATGATTGATAAAAATGGAACCAAACGAAACTGTACTTCTCTCTGTGGTTATTGATGAGCGCACAATGCGCTTACGGGTAGCTAAAAACGATGAGCAGCAGGTTTTGTCAGCAGTTGAACTGTTAAATAAAAGAATAGCCGGTTTTCGGCGTTTCGGCTCAATCGATCCCATGGATCGTTTATCTTGGGCCGCATTAGATTTGGCAGGTGAGGTAGTACGTGGTAATCGCCAAGAAAAAACCGAACCAAACGAAAACCAATTAACAGAACTAGAACAACTGTTGGATTCATTTGATTGATCTTTATTAGTAGGTGGGTGCTCCAGAATGTATAATAAGGAGTAACATGGAAAGTATTTTATTTATCTTAATTGGATTGATTGCAGGTGCAGGCGTGGGCTATGTGCTCTTCGTTTCAGCGCGCAAAAAACAATTAGAAATTGAAAAAAATCGCATTTTGGAAGAAGCCAAAATGCAGGGTGAAAACCTCAAGAAAGACCGTATTCTCGAAGCGAAAGAAAAATATATGCAGCTTCGTTCTGAATACGAAAAAGAAACCAACAAGCGCTCTCAAGAGCTTTCGAACTCTGAGAACCGACTCAAGCAAAAGGAACAATCCTTAGACGATAAGATTAAAAATCTAAAACAAAAGGAAGATGAAACTCAGCAGAAAGGACAACGTTTAGATGCACAATTAGAGAGTTACAAAAAGCGGGAACAAGAATTAACCCAAATGCGTGAGCAACAACTCAAACAATTGGAAACCGTTGCTGGATTATCTCAGGAAGAAGCTCGAGAGAAAATGATGGAGGCAATTCGCGCAAAAACGCATTCTGAAGGATTGACACTTGCTAAAACCATCGTAGAAGAGGCAAAATTGGGAGCTACTAGGGAAGCAAAACGTATCGTTTTGCAAACCATCCAAAGAACAGCTGCAGAATTAGCAATCGATAATACGGTTACTGCATTTCCATTAGAATCCGATGATGTAAAGGGAAGAATTATCGGTAGAGAAGGTCGAAATATCAAAGCATTTGAAGCCGCTACAGGCGTTGAGATCCTTATTGACGATACCCCCGAAACCATCGTATTGAGTTGTTACGATCCAATTCGTAGAGAGGTAGCTCGGGTATCTCTAGAGCGATTGATTCGTGATGGCCGTATTCACCCCGCTCGTATTGAAGAAGTGGTTGAAAAAACCAAAAAACAAATCGAAGAAGAGGTTATTGAATGGGGCGAACGTGCAGTGGTAGATCTAGGAATTACCGGCTTACATCCTGAGTTGATTCGTTATGTAGGTCGTATGCGATTCAGAAGTTCATACGGTCAAAACTTATTGAAACACAGTAGGGAAGTGGCGCGTTTATGTGCTACCATGGCGGCCGAAATGGGACTGAACGTTAAACTAGCAAAACGCGCGGGTCTTTTGCACGATATTGGAAAATGTCCGGATAACGACGAGGAAACTCCACACGCATTGTTGGGTATGAAACTTTGTGAAAAATACGGAGAACATCCCGAAGTGTGCAATGCGGTGGGTGCCCACCATGATGAAATTGAAATGACCAGTTTGTTAAGTCCTGTGGTTCAAGCTTGTGATGCGATAAGTGGTTCTAGACCGGGCGCACGTCGTGGTGATGAGCAGTATGTTGAACGTATCAAGGAAATGGAGAACATGGCATTAAGTTATCCTGGAGTTGAAAAAGCGTTTGCAATCCAAGCCGGTAGAGAATTGCGAATCATCATGGGTGCTGAAAATACCAATGACGATCAAGCAGACACTTTGGCTTTTGAATTATCAAGTAGAATTATGACAGAAATGCGTTACCCAGGCCAAGTGAAAATTACGGTTATCCGTGAAAAACGCTCGGTAGGCATCGCAAAATAATCCACAGTTTATGTCCGGTAAGTTATATATAATCCCTACTCCAATTGGAAACTTGGGAGACATCACTTACCGGGCAGTAGCTGTTTTAAAATCGGTACAGAAAATTTTAGCAGAAGATACCCGCACTACACGGGTTTTATTAAATCATTATGAAATTAATACCCATTGCGAAAGTTTTCATATTCATAATGAACACCATAAACTAGCAAAATACATTCAAGATCTTCATGAAGGAGCACATATCGCTCAGGTTTCGGATGCGGGTATGCCTGCAATTTCGGATCCGGGTTATTTGCTTACGCGTGAAGCCATTGCACAAGGAATTGAAATTGAAGTTTTGCCCGGTGCAACCGCATTTTTACCGGCATTGATTAAAAGCGGTTTCCCTATAAATAAATTTACTTTTGAAGGTTTTTTGCCCCAGAAAAAGGGCCGACAAACGAAGCTCATGGAATGGGCACAATATCCGGATACGCTTGTTTTTTACGAAAGTCCTCATAAGCTTTTGAAAACCTTAAAAGCACTTGCTGAATACTGCGAACCCCACCGAAAAGCAAGTGTTTCACGTGAGCTCACCAAAAAGTTTGAAGAAACCGTTAACGGAACTTTAACAGAGCTCGTGGCTCATTTCGAAAATCGAGCACCAAAAGGTGAATTTGTTGTAGTTTTGGAAGGTGTTAAAAACGCAAACAACCCAACTGAGATCGAAGATTCCGAATAGTTCTATTTGGATATGGGTTTTTTTGCCGGCTATCTTATTTGTGTTAGCTTGGGAACCCATCGGAATTACCCCCCTTTTATTTATAGCTTTTGTTCCCTTTTGGGTCCTCCACGACCGATTAATTACGGCATCTTTCGGTCGATATTTTGGATTTCTCTACCTGTCTTTATTTGCTTGGAATTTAACCACAACCTGGTGGGTGTATTTTGCATCCCCAGCAGGAGCCGCAGCCATGTTGGTTTTGAATTCTTTATTTATGACTTTCCCTTTTTTGATTTTGCGAAAAATTCAAAAGTCTAAACCGTATTCTTTTGCGATTTTCGCCATTTTTACTGCGCTTTGGATTTTTTACGAATTTGGACATCACCGTTGGGATTTAAGTTGGCCTTGGTTGGCCCTAGGAAATGCATTTTCTGCGTCGCCGTCTTGGGTGCAATGGTATGAATTTACGGGTACATTAGGGGGCACGCTTTGGGTCTTATGGGCCAATATAGCGCTGTTTTCGTTCCTTAAAACGGGAACTAGAAGAGCTGCGATGAGTAGCGTCTTTATCGTTGTCGGCCCATGGTTACTTTCAATAATAATAGGGTTGTTTGTAGATATTGAAAAAGGCAATCCTATAAATGTGGCTGTTTTACAACCCAGTTTTAATCCTTGGAATGAAAAATTTGATAGGGATCCGGTAGATATGCAATTAGAAATGCAAAATTTGTCGGCCAGCGGAATCGATAGCACCACTGATTGGCTTTTATGGCCAGAAACTTCTATGGTGCGTAGTATGGATATCGATTATTTGGATAGAAATGCACAAGTACTTATGTTGGAAAGAGATTTATTGACGAAGTATCCGCATTTGCAAATGTTGGTAGGATTTCATGGAGTGAAGTATTATCAAAGTGCTCAAAAGCCCACGCGCTCTGCGCGCAAATCTTCCTATGATTCCAGAGTGTTCTACGATGTTTACAATTCGGCGCTTTGCATTCAACATAAGGAAAAACCCACTTACTATCATAAAAGTAAATTGGTACCGGGCACAGAACAGATGCCATTTATTCACAATTTGCCGTTTTTAGAGAGTTTGGCAATTTCTTTAGACGAGAACTCTATTACAGGAAGTTTGGGCGTTAGCGAGTCTGCAAATGCCCTTGGAAAACGCAATCCGGTAGCACCTATAATCTGTTACGAAAGTATTTATGGAGATTATGTTCGGGGTTATATCAAGGATGGAGCCACTTGGTTGGGAATTATTACGAATGACGCATGGTGGGAGAATACACCTGGGCACAAGCAACATTTTTCGTATGCCAAACTTAGAGCTATAGAATTTAGGAAATGGATAGCCAGAAGTGCCAATACTGGTATATCTGGATTTATTGATCCGGTAGGTAATACCTATGATAAAACCACCTGGTATTCTAAAGTATGTCCACAAAAGACCATTTGGTCAAATAAAGAAGAAACCATTTATTGTAAAATTGGTGATTTGGGGGTGCTTCTCATTTATGCGGGGTTACTCATTGGAGGATTAGTGATTGCACAATTAACGCGACGTGGGCGACTTTAATAGAAAAGCATAATTTACAGAACGATGTTCATTGCTACATCGGAGTATCCATGGTATTGCAATATAAGCTATTATGCAATCAAGCGGCTGCGTAACTGGCGAATTAATTATTGAGCAGAGGTCGAATTTAGCTTGAGCTGCCAATTCCATGCATCGCGAAGCATTTCTTCAAGATTTCGCGAAGCTTTCCATCCTAAAACAGATTCAACTCGGGTGGTTTCAGCCCAAACCTTTACTACGTCGCCGGCTCTACGAGGCCCTATGGTGTGCGGAACTTCAAGTCCAGTGGCCGCTTTAAATGTGTGTAAAACTTCCAAAACGCTGTTACCATTACCTGTACCGATATTAAATACCTCAAAAGGCTCTTTATAAGCCTTATTTAATAATCTTTTTACGGCGCTAACATGAGCTTCTGCAAGATCTACCACATGAATATAATCGCGAATACAGGTGCCATCGGGGGTGTCATAATCATCTCCGTAAACCGTCAGGGTTTGGCGTATTCCTGCAACGGTTTGTGTTAAATATGGAATTAAATTATTGGGTACACCAAGAGGCAATTCACCAATTTTAGCGCTAGGGTGGGCACCAATGGGATTGAAATAGCGCAGACATTGGGTGTTACACCAATGTGAGTGGTCGCTTAAAATGCGTTCGCCCATTTGTTTGGTTGCTCCATAAGGAGATTCGGCAGATTTGGTTTGAGTACTTTCTTTAACAGGAATTTCTGCAGGTTCTCCGTAAACGGTACAACTGCTACTAAAAACAATGTCTTTTACCCCTGTTTCGTGCATCACTTCCAGCAAGCTGATTAATCCGCCTACATTGTTGCGATAATATAAGGTTGGTTTTTCTACACTCTCCCCAACGGCTTTAAAGGCGGCAAAATGAATAACCGCGTCTGCATTAACTTCTTGAAAAAGGCTGCGCATAGCAGGAACATCATTTACATCGATTTGTGCAAACTGCGGTTTGTATCCAATGAGTTCTTGAATTCCTTCCAGCGCAGAAATTCTTGAATTGCTTAAATTGTCAATAATGATGGGTTCAAAGCCTGCTTCATGTAAAGAAACTACGGTATGAGATCCGATGAATCCCAGTCCACCGGTTACAATAATTTTAGATTTCATTTGGTATAATCGCTATTGGAAACAAGTTTAACTTTCGGTAATGAGGGTTTTAAGGTAATGCTTCGATTTCAGTTTCAGAAATATAGAGGTAGTTTTCTTTCGTTACCGGACACTGGGCATGTCCGCGATCGTTAAAATGCAGGCGTTCTCCGTGTTTGCTTACCCAACCTATGATTCGCGCGGGGATACCTACCACTAAGGCATAAGGCGGAACATTTTTGGTAACAACAGAACCTGCACCCACGAAGGAATATGCGCCTAATTCTACCCCACACACGATAGTTGCATTTGCACCAATACTGCATCCCTTTCTTAAATAGGTATTGCGATATTCATTTTTACGCTCTACGAAGGCTCTAGGATTCATGACATTGGTGAACACCATACTAGGTCCTAAAAAACAATCGTCTTCAATATAGACATTGGAATAAATACTTACGTTGTTCTGCACTTTAACACCGTTTCCCATTTCGGTCTCATTTGCGACAAATACATTTTGCCCTAAAATGCAGTTTTCGCCAATTCGGGCTCCGGGCATGATATGGCAGAAGTGCCAAATTTTAGTATTCGAGCCAATTTCTGCGCCTTCATCTACAATTGCGCTTGGGTGTACATAGGGGCTGTTCACAAGATCAAAGTTAGTTATTATTTAATCAAAGCATAGGAGCTTTATGGGGATATTCACCAAAAAAAAGAGGGAATTCATAAAGAATTCCCCCCTTTTATGGTTTGTTTGGTTGTTGTTGTTTAGTAGTTCAAAATAAATTCAACACGGCGGTTTTTGTCGCGACCACTGCTGGTTTTATTATCGGCAATTGGGCTTTCAGAACCGTATCCTTTTGAAATGAGGCGACTTGCATCAACTCCCTTGCCTTTGATGTATTCGGCTACTGCATCAGCACGTTCTTGGCTCAATTGTTTGTTTGCGGCATCGTCACCAACGTTATCGGTATGGCCTTGAATCTCGGCAATAGCTTCAGGGTATTCGTTTAAGATATCTACCAAAATGTCTAGATTTTTATAAGAATTAGAACGTATGGTAGCTTTGTTATTCTCAAAATTGATACCTTTTGCAGCTAAAGCGATTTTCTTGATTACCTTCTCCTCGATTACCGGACAGCCTTTTGATTCTGCAGTTCCCTTTTTGTCTGGACAACGGTCTATATTGTCAAATACGCCATCACCGTCTACGTCTGGGCAACCTTCTGAATCGATATTTCCTGGCGCAGAAGGACATTTATCATCTAAATCTGCTACACCGTCAGCATCTGTATCAGGACATCCTTTTAGAGCGGATATACCAGGTAGATTTGGACAACGATCGTCTTTGTCTGCAACGCCATCTTTATCAGAGTCTGGGCAACCATTAAATTCTTTTAAACCTTTTTCGGTAGGACAAGCATCTATACGATCTGGAATACTATCGCCATCGCGATCTGGGCAACCATTAAATGCCAATAATCCAGCTTTATCCATGCAATCATCGTCTGCATCCAATACGCCATCGCCATCACTATCTGCAGGGCAACCTACACTGTCAACATAACGACGGTATTTGGGCAAGGTCTTCTTACATTCGTCAAATTTGTTTGGAACTCCATCTTCGTCAGAATCTGGCAAACGACGGCCACCGCCACCGCCACCGCTTCCACCGAAGCTGTAGGAAACACCTAAGGCATGGTAACCCCAAGCATCGTTGGTACGCCATAATTTATTAACCAAAGGATTTTCTTCACTTGGAGGGTTAGGATCAGGGCCGTTTGCACCATCCCAACGATCGTTATAGGTATAGGTTAGGGTATATTGCCATTGTAATGAAAGGGCATCGGTTAAGAAGAACTTCAAACCAAGTCCACCTTGTAATCCAAAACCGATATCGGTAATGGTTTGTTGTACCAAATGCTCAGAACCATAAACAGGGTCTATACGCACAGCAGCTTCATAGGGTGAAGGACCCCATTTCATGGTCGAATGTACATAATAACCACTTAATCCTCCATAAATATAAGGGGCAACCTTTGCATCTTCGGATAGAATTACGCCATTATTTAATTTGTAACGAGCACCAAAACTTAAATCGCCGTTTTGTGCACGGAAACTTCTCCAAGAAATATCATTCTCTCTGGAAAATTGCGCGATATTTTGAGTGGCTCCTACTTCTCCAAAAGAAACATTACAAACTGCGTCTATACTTGGATTTAGGTAATAGGCGAATGCCAAACCACCACCTTGATAGATGGGGGATTTAGCGAAAAACAGAGACGAACCAACGTCTCCAATATATTCTCTAAGACCGCCGCTGAATTCAATACTATGTGATCCGGGTGATTGTGCAGTACCGGTTGCACTCGTAAGAATGGCGGCTCCTGCAATAAAAAGATGTTTTAGGTAGTGTTTTGTCATATTTTGTCCCGTTTTATATGCTTTTTGTAGAATTGTGGATGACAAATATAACAAAGTCCGAATGAAAAAAAACTTTTTTACAAAATTTTACACGATTGCTAGGCTATTTTGGGGTTGGGTGAAAAATCCTTTGAGCGTATAGGTATCAGGCAACTAATTATATACTTGTAATACATTGCCGTTTCGGCTTATATAATATTGTGCCAAACGACCTGCGGCGGGTCCTTTACTGGGGAAGCCAGAGAACATATAGGTACTTTCACAGCACGATTCGAACTTTCCAGAGGTATAGGTACCGCATTTTAATTGAATATTCACAGAGTCTATCCAAATTTTAGAACATGCTTTGGTAGGTTCAAAGGCACAGGTGCGTTCAAACGCATACCATTGATCATCGTAATCGTGAATAATAACTACGCCGCGAACCCCTCCTTCTATGTAGGAGAAGGTTCCTACATTGTTTAAGTGCATATTAGAAGCAAGGTTCAAATCAAGTACGGCGTTTACCAAACCGCGGGGAATGTTCTCCGTTACTTGTCGTGAATCTTTACAAGATACTGAAAATACGATCATGGAGTAAACGAGTAACTTCCAATTATTTTTCATAAGTATAGAATCCTTTTTGGGTTTTACGACCGAAAAAGCCCGCATCGACTTTTTGTTTTTGAATTCGACTAGGTCTGAATTTTGAATCGTATTGAAATTGTTCAAACATAGATTGGGTAACCGAATAATTGGTTTCAACGCCAATAAGGTCCATCAATTCAAATGGCCCCATTTTAAAACCACTTGCACGCATCAAACGGTCCATTTGTTCGAATTCACAAACCTGTTCTTCCAAAGCTTTTAAGCTTTCTACATAGAAATGTCTTGCTACTCTATTTACAATAAAACCCGGAGCATCTGCGGCATAAACGGCTGTTTTTCCCAATTTAGTGGCCCAGTCAAATGCCCTTTTCGCAATCCCATGGTCGGTTGCTGCTCCGCTGATTATTTCGACCAATTTCATGATGTGCGCTGGGTTGAAAAAATGTACGCCAACTAAACGCTCAGGATTTTGTAATACCCGGGCAATTTGAGTAATAGGTATAGACGAGGTATTGCTTGCAAAGATGCAATTTGTATCGTTCTGAAGCTCCAATTTTTGAAAAAGTTCCTGCTTTACGGTAAGTTTTTCAACAATAGCCTCTAAAATGAAATCGGCTTTTAGATCCTCAAATACCGTGGAAAACGATAACTTGGCAAGGGCTTCATGTACACCAACTTGGCTTATTTTGCCAATAGAAAGGGCTTTGTCTAATTGCTTCCTAATATAGTTTTCGGCCTTTTCAATCGCTTCAGGTTTAATGTCGAATAGTAGGGTTTCATATCCAGCTTTGATGCTTTCAATTGCGATGCCAGAACCCATAACACCCGATCCAATTATTACCACTTTCATGGTACGAAATTAACGTGCTTTAAGCCAAATTTCAGGATTTTGTTTTATCTGACCCTCCCATACTTGGAATTGAAGTACAGATTTGCCATCTTCATCAGTCATTACCGTTCCCAAAACGGTTCCATCTTTTACTTGTTGACCCTTGCTAACGGATATGGTTGCCATTCTAGAATAAACGGTAAAATAGGCTCCATGGTTTATTAAAACGGCATCGCCCTCTCCAGGAATGGACAATATGGCGCTTACTGAACCTTTATATACCGCTTTTACCACCTGTTTCGCGCTAGTGGTAATGTCTATGCCATTGTTTTGTAATGTAATATTTTTAAACTCTGGGTGTCGGTGCACTCCAAAGGTTTGAGAAATAAAACCTTGAGATACGGGCCAGGGAAGTCGACCTTTATTTCCTTTGAAAGAATTGCTGATTGCTTTAGATTCCGGTGTTGCAGACGTCGCATTTAATTTCGTTTTTTTACGACGCAATTCTCTTTCTTTCCTTTTGCGTTCTGCTTCAATTTCTCTTGCAATAGCTTTGGTTATGGCCTCATTTAATTTGGCCATTTGTTTTTGTTTTTGGGAAATCCGGTTATTAAGAGAATCTTCTTTTTTGGAGAGTTCCGATACCAATTGGGTTTTGGTGATTTTATCCGTTTCTAATTTTTTACGCTCGTGCTCTTGAGCAATAAGGAGTTGTGTTTTTTCTCTTCGGGTTTGGTTCAATGCGTTTAAAGCATTTTCTACTTTGATTTGTTGATCATTCAGTTGTGCAATTTGAAAGCGTCGGTGATCGGATACTTTACGAAGATATTTCCATCTTCGTACTGCTTGTTTTACGCTGTTTGAGGAAAAAATAAAAGCCATTTCGCGGCCCGATTTTCTAGTTTTATAGGCCTTTTTAACCGTTTGATTGAGTTTTTCTTTCTCCTTTTGTAAATCTTCTTGCAATAACGTAAGCCGCTCATATTGGCGCACAATTTCCTCTTCTGTGGCAATAACTTCTTTTTCTAAATTTTGAATCAGCTCTTGACGTTGCGTAATAATGCGGTTTAATGTAGTAAGTTGATGCAGAGTAGCATTTTTCTTGGTGGTTGTGGATTTTAAAATCCGCTGGCTTTGAGCGATTTCGCGTTCAACCCGCTTACGTTTGGCTTCTAAGGCTTTTCTTGAGTTTTGGGCATAGCTGGGTATACTTAACAGTAAGCACAGCAATATTAAAAGATACCTGAATGATCTTCTACCAAGACTCCATAAGTGTATATCCATTCGGAACATTGAACGGGTACGAAGGTATGTCTTCGAAACTTGAGTTTTTTAACCGTACATCCAGTTGTATAGTTTTTAAGGCATCTTTCAAGATAATTCGTATTTTAGTTGCCAGCGCCTTTTGGGGATTTTTCGATACCATGCGCTCCACATATTTTGCATTTAAATTCCGATTATTGACTTCATCATTGAGGATATTCTCAGAAAGTGTTTTGTCGATATTGCACGTAAACGAATAACCATAATAGAAATCAGATACACTGATGCCGCTATATGCCTTAGGATTAAAAAGGATATCTGTTGTTAATACCTCTCCCGTAAACAATCGTTGTATAGCACCTAATTCTGCAGGTAATTGTGTGCTAGTTTGCAGTTCTTTAAGAGAAATACGGTAGTAATTTTTACCCAACAAGTCCAAGGCATGTAAGGTATCCTTCCGGATAATGCCTTTCGCAATTTGGAAACCTATGGATGCCGAAATAGAAAACCAAAAGATACTATCGCGTTGCATTCTAAAGCTCATTACACCGTTATAGGAGTTTCCCTCTCCAAGATCGATATCAATGTCGTAGCGACCGCTAAAGGTAGTCCACTCTAATAGGCCTATTCCTTCTTGGTCCGCTTTAGTGGGGTATGCGGCTTCAATATTGGATTTATGGGCTGAATCAATATCCCCATTCGTGTGATAATCCCGATTTTCTAGAAGCAATACATTCACAGAATTTGGATTTCCAGTAGCATCCAAACTATCTTCTACTACGGCAATTTTCTTCTTAGGAACTTGACCGTTTTGTTGACTAAAACAGGAAGAAATGCCTAAAACGGTAATAATGAGGAAAGAGAAGGTTTTCATTTATTTGATATTCGGATAAAGAATTTGATGGATGTTGTATAGGGGTATGTTTGGATTATTAGGGGCTTCTTTTTCAAGGATTTTCAATAGTTTCATCCCTTGTTTTTTATCGCCTTTTTTAATTTGTAGATCGGCTTCTATAAATCGCCATGTTTCAGTTGGAACTTTGGGCATTTCTACCTTGGGAAGGGAATTAGATTCCTGTATTTTCAATACGAATTCCGCAAATTCAATATGTTCATTTAAAAAAGGATACAATAAATAAAACTGATTAAGTCCATCTTTTAAGTCATCATTTTCATTAAGCAGGTAAGCCAATAAAAATTGTAATTCTAGCAATTGAAAATTGCCGAGATCGGCTTCATGACAACGAGTAACTTGTGTATACGCATCTTGATAGGCTCCGGCTTTCATGCTGGCAAGTGCCTGGTCTAAAACATTTTGTGTAGCATTTAAGGGAGTTTTCATTCCAAGGTGCTGTTTAAAGTTCTCGAAATATTGCACCATATCGGGGCGATTATCATATTTTTTGCAGAGTTTCTCATAAATATGAATGGCAGAAGCGGTGTCATTTATTGCAAGGTACCCCGTAGCGATTTTCTCCGTAAGCATTGGGCTAAGGCCAAACTGCGTTTCCCATTTTTGGGTTATGATGAAATAATCTTGTATCTGATTGCGATTTACCGCATTTTGCAGTGCCTTATCATAGCGACTGATATAACGCGGTTGTTTCTCAATGAGTTTTAGACGCAGTTTCCATGCGGATGGGTAGTCATAAGAAAGTTCCAGGAGATTTGCATAATGAATTAAGTAGGCATCCTCGTTACTATCTAAGGAAACGGTAGCCGCTGCATAATGCGTAGCTTCAGTACGCTTACCTAAATTTTCATAACATTGGGAAATGCGATATGCAGAGGCAGCAGAGGGGCCCAGAAGGCTGTCTTCATAAACGGAAATAAAACCTTTTAGGGCATCTGTCCATTTAGATAGTTGAAATGAAATTTCAGCGTTATGAAACCTTTGTTCTGGGGCAGTTTGAGCGCTACCCTGATTTCCAAATAAGAAAATCAGGGCAGTAAGCAATGCCACTTTTATTTCATGCTGGCATAATCGCCAATACTGAATTCTTTTGGATTTCCTTCTAAACATACATGGTTTCCGATCATGGAGTTTTCACAATTTATGCGAGTTAAAAGAGTTTCTTCTCCAATGATAGTGTTGCTAATAACGCAATTTTTTAGTTTAGAATTGCTTCCTATGCTTACAAACGGACCAATTTCACAATTTTTCAGTTCAACACCATCACCGATATAACAAGGTTCGATAATGGTTACACTATCGTCGAATCTGCTCTTATCAATCGTAAATTGTTCTTTTTTGTTCGCTAAAACCCTTTGGTTGGTATAAACGGTGGCAGAATAATTTCCGCAATCTAACCATTCTTGAACGGCACCGGGAGTAAATAACATGCCTTTGTTTTTCATGTTCTCCATGGCATTGGTAAGTTGGTACTCGCCTTTATCTTTGATGTCGTTATCGATCAAATATTGCAATTCTGACTCTAAGGTTTCGCCGCTCTTGAAGTAGTAAATACCTATGATTGCGAGGTCAGAAACAAAAGTTTGTGGTTTCTCAATAAAATCGGTGATGATTCCGTCTTCGTTGTACTTAACAACGCCAAAAGAGCTTGGATTTTCAACTTTTTGCACCCAAATAACGCCATCTTTGGTTTTGTCTAAATTAAATTCTGTACGGAAAAGGGTGTCTGCAAAGGCTACGATAACTTCACCTTTGAGTACGGCACGCGCGCACAAGATGGCGTGACCGGTACCTTCGGCAGTATCTTGATAGAAAATATGGCCTTTTGCACCCACACTTTCGGCAATGGAAATAAGTTCTTTTTCAGTTGCTTCTCCAAAACGACCAACAACAAAACCAATTTCTTCAATAGGTTCGCCACAAACAGCAGCAATATCTTCAATTAACCAGTGTACGATGGATTTACCGGCAACTTTCAATAAGGGTTTTGGGGTGGTTAAAGTATGGGGACGCATGCGCTTTCCCATTCCTGCCATTGGTATAATTAAATTCATGTTGTTATTAGGATTTATTAAAAGGAGTGCAAATTACGGCAATGTTTATTAAAAAATGGTGAAATTCATGTTATTTACCGCTACTTCCGTAACCTCCTTCGCCTCTTTCCGAGGAGTTCAGCTGTGAAGTTTCTTCCCAATTAATGGTTTCGTGTTTGGCCAATACCATTTGTGCAATGCGGTCTCCGGAATGAACTTCAAATGCCGTATCTCCATGATTAATAAGCAATACTTTGATTTCTCCTCGGTAATCTGCATCTACGGTTCCAGGGCTGTTTAGCACGGTTATGCCGTTTTTTAAGGCGAGTCCGCTTCTTGGTCGTATTTGTATTTCGTATCCTGGGGGAATTTCGAGGAACAAGCCGCTAGGTATCAACATACGCTCGCCCGGAGCAATGCTTACCGGTTCCATTAAAAAGGCGTGGATATCCATGCCCGCACTCAGTGGTGTTTGATAATTTGGAAGGGGAGAGTTGCTTTTATTGATGATTTTAACCGTTACCATAATGGATTCGCTTTTCGTAAATATATACGGAGGAAATAAACACAATAAATATTGCGGTATTTCCAATGAAACCTAACTGGAGATTTAGAATTATATACCCTAAGATAAAAGCAGTGGCAAGCACCCCTAATATCTGATGAAGATTGTAAGGAATGGGATAATATTTCCGAGATAATGCATATCCAATTACGCACATGCTTAAATACGCAATGAGGGTAGTAATTGCAGCTCCCAAAATGCCAATTTTGGGAATTAACCATAGATTTAAAATTAATGTAATCCCCGCACCTATAAACGCAGGTATAGCACCAATATGCGTTTTTTCAGAAACTTTATACCAAACTGAGAGCGTGTAATACATCCCCAAGAATAGATTGGCTGCGAGTAAATAGGGAACCAGTTTCATACCATCTGGGTGTTCGAAATACGCAGGATTTTGTATAAGTATTGGAGCGATATAAGGCAATACTAATAAGGTACCAATGTAAATAATCGATACGGCATAAACGAACCATTTCATAATGTAGGCATAAGATTCGCGTGCGTCTAATTGCTTCGCTTGTTCAAAAAAATAGGGCTCAACGGCAAATCGGAACGCTTGCACGAATAGGGTCAAAATCATGCTGAGTTTGTAAAATGCTGAATAAATGCTTACTTGGTAATCGGCCTCAACATCGGTAAAGATGGATTTAATGAGTATGCGATCGAAGGTCTCATTTATCATACCTGCTAATCCGATAAATATGATGGGATACGAATAGGAAAGCATGCGTTTTAATAGTGCCGTATCGAGACCCAAGCGCAAATATTTCATCACTGGAAATAACAATACCAAGGTGCTGCAACTGGCAATAACATTGGAAATAAATATCCATGCTACTTGGCTTTGGCTCTGGTAAAGGTGCAGCGCCCATTCGTGAGTTTTCCCCCAGAAAGGTAAAAAAACCAGAAAAAACAGATTTGCGCCTACGTTTATTCCAATATTACTTAATCGAACCCATGCAAAGTTCCAGGGTTTCTGCTGTTGTCTTAGAAACGCAAACCCCAAAGAACTTACCGCATCAGTAGCAAGAATTAGTGCGAACCAAAATGCATATTCAGGACTGCGGGGATATCCAATGAACTCCATGATGGGATAGCCAAAGAATCGCGATAGCAAAACCCAAGTGAGCCCGGTTAAAACTAAAAAGTTCCCAGCGGTTGAGAATACATTTTCAGGATTTTCTTGTTTTCGAGCAAAATTGAAAAAGCCCGTTTCTAAACCAAATGCAAATAGAACTGCGCCTAAACTTGCATATCCAAACATCACCCCTACAATTCCATAGTCTGCCACATCAACGAGCGTGCGGGTATATAAAGGAACCAGTAAATAATTGATCAAACGACCTAACATGGTGCTTAATCCATATATGGCTGTTTGGGAAGCAAGTTTTCGGATTACCGACATTGTGACAAAATTACACAATAAGCACGAAGTTCTCTTGTTTCAATAAATCAGTTCAGCCAGAAGTAAAGCCGTCGTTTATAATTGAAGTGGCAGGATGCACCGTCGATCACAGTACCGAAACTAGAGTATTTAATATTGTGTGGAGATCTTAAATCCAACTTAAATAGAGCAAGCGTTGAAAGTAAGCGGGAAAGCAAATGGCAAGTTAAGAAGCAAGTTTTGCGATCGGTACTGTGATTTCATGGTGTCGGAACCGAAAGTTCAAATACCATGCCAAAGTGTTATGGGTGTCTAAAAAAAGAGGCACTTTCAGGTCCTATATTGAACAATAAGTCTAAGATTGATAATCCTTTAATGTGTCCAAATTTATGTTCAAAAACTTGATAATATTCCTTGCAGGGTGTTTGATTTAATGTACGTAAAAAGTGTATGCTTTCGTGGATGTCTAAATCCACGACCTCGAGTTCTTCTAAACTTAACCAAGGAAGCATACGTTGCATTAATTGGAATTGCAGCTCTTGAAAAGAGGAAATATTTTTGTTTAGAATTTCAAAAATTTGATAATCGTAAAATTCAAAGAAAGGGGATTTGCCATAGGCCGTTTTTAATGCATTTTGATGTTCACGGACCCATTTATGTTGATAAGAGATTTTCCAAAATTGGGGTTCTCCATTTTTTGTTTCATGGGTTATGGGTATGCGAAGTAATTCAATCTGATTGGCCCCGGAAATGGCATAATGAGCTGATTCGGTATGGGTAAACAGGGCAATTTTATTGGAATTCGCAGCCAATTGGAAATAAGCAATTGGCGGGAATAGGCCGTAAAAATTCAATATTTCTTTATGGGAAGAGTGTCCGTGCGTTTTGCCCATAATTCTTTTATTTGAAGTTGTAATTGGGGGTGTTTCCAAGTTGGTGCCACATCTAGGAGCGGTTTCAAAACAAAATTGCGGTTGGGTATTTCTGGGTGAGGGATGTGTAAGCTTGGTGTTTGGATGATATCCGTATCGTAAAATAGAATATCAATATCAATACTTCGGGGACCCCATTTTTCGTAACGAATGCGCCCCAGTTGTTTTTCAATTGCCTGAATTTTTTGAAAGACCATTAAGGGAGTAAACAGCGTTTCTACATATAATACTTGGTTCAGGAAATCGGGCTGATCTGTTTTACCCCAGGCTTTGGTAATATATAAGGGAGATATTTGAATGAGGTTTCCTATATTTTTGGCAATAAGTCTGTTGCATTCCATCAAAGTTGCAAAGGAATTTCCTTGATTACTGCCTGTGGCCAAAAAAAGAGGTTTATGCGAAAACTTCAAGACTCCAAAGGTAGGATTACCCGATTAATTCGTTGTTTTTAAGCTTGTATTTCTTCATTAAATCTTGAAGACTGCTGGCGGTAAAGAATTGTTTCAAGGCGTCTAAGTGTTTGTCGTGATGCAAATCGGTACAAGCATAATCGTAATACCCTTTTTCGAGCAATTCCATAGCGGTTTTCTGCACATCTTTACCGTAATAAGGGGTTAAAGACAGTAAATTTAATTGAAAGTCGAATCCCAGATCTTTCAAGTAATCGTAATTCGCTTCGACATTTTTATGGTAATAGCCGTATCTCTCTGGGTGTGCTAAAATGGGTATATATCCATCGATTTGCAATTGAAAGCTGTAATCTTCGATATGCTCTGGTTTTTGAGCATAGGATAATTCAACTAAAATGACATTGCCTTTTACACATAATAGCGGCTTTTTACTTTTAAGATTGGATAGAAATATATCATCCAACATGTATTCTGAGGCATATCCCGAAACCAGGGGAAAGGATTGATCTTTTAAAAATCCATTCAGGGAATTGAAGGCATTGCCAATGGTTTCTGGGGTATTGGGATGTGTATCGGCAATGGTATGTGGAGAAGGCTTCACCACGTCAAATCCTAAATCTTGCAATCCGCGTAACAAACGCAATGAAGTTTCATTATTGGGTGAACCATCATCGATTCCGGGCAGTATATGATTATGAAAATCTAACACTATTTAATGTGAAATTAGTTCCTTTATATTTTTAAAGCAAGATTAACCGCGTTGAAACGAAATAAAATGAGTAAACGGCGTATAATCTTGGTAAACGGACATAGGGTTATATGTATGGGTTGATTAAGGGGTAAGTCTGCCGTACATTCTTGGGAATGGAATAGACTCCCTAACATGTTTAAGTTTACAAATCCAGGTAACGACACGTTCAAGACCCAATCCAAAACCAGAATGAGGCACGGAGCCGAATCTACGTAAATCCAAATACCATTCAAATTCAGACATGGGCAATTGGTGTTCGTGGATTTTTTCGATTAAACTATCTACGTTGGTTTCACGCTCACCGCCGCCTACAATTTCTCCGTAGCCTTCAGGAGCTAATACATCCACCCCACGTGCAAAGCGCATATCTTCAGGATTTCGCTTAAGATAAAATGCTTTTACTTCATGTGGCCAATCATAAACCATAACAGGTCGATCAAACAGTTTCGTTAAAACGGTTTCGTCAGAACCCCCAAAATCATTGCCATATTCAAAATTACGGGCGCTGTTCAGCCATTGTGGAATATTGCGTAAATCTTCTTCGATATCGCTTTTTTCTTGCTTTAACTCATTAATTTTAGCGGTGAAGAAGTTGATTTGGCCTTTTTTCATGCCACCTGCGTTAATTTGATTTTCTCGATCTGCAATATCAGCAATGATTTCTTCTAATCGCAATTCTGCTGCTTTTAGTTCAGATTCAAGGAGTAAGATGCTGTTTTGACCGTTCACATCTTGTTCGCCTTTAATGATGCGAACCGCTTCGTCGTAAGTCATTCTTGGGAAGCTTCCCAATGAACTCTCCAAAACGCTTGTGTCGCGACCTATCGTTTCTAATTCTTGTTTGCAATTTGCTAAGACGTCTTTGATAACATGTTGCAACATGCCTTCAATGGCATCCATATTTTGAAAAATATCGTAAAAGGCCATTTCAGGCTCTATCATCCAAAATTCAGAAAGGTGTCTGCGGGTTTTAGATTTTTCAGCCCTGAATGTAGGTCCAAACGTATAAATTTTACCCATGGCCATTGCCATCGCTTCTCCATATAGCTGCCCTGATTGACTTAAATAGGCGGTATTGCCATAAAAATCCGTTTCAAATAGGGTAGAAGTTCCTTCGCAGGCATTACCTGTAAAGATGGGTGCATCCATTTGAACGAAGCCTTCTTTTTGGAAATAATTATGAATAGAGAAAATGATGGTATTTCGGATTCTCATAATAGCCCATTGACGGGTACTGCGCAACCATAGGTGGCGTTGATCCATTAAAAATTCAACACCGTGTTCTTTTTTAGCGATGGGATAATCGACAGAATCGCCTACAATTTCGATTTGATGTACTTCAACTTCGATACCACCGATTTGTTTTTCATCTGCTTTTATATGTCCTACTACTTCGATACTGGTCTCTAAACGGGTATTCTGTGCAGTTTCAAGTCCAACCGTATTAGCGGTTTCTTCTGTAACAACGCATTGGCAAAATCCGGTACCGTCGCGAAGTACAATAAATACGATCCCTTTACCTTCTCTTTTGTTGGAAACCCAACCTTTAAGGGTTACTTTTTCGCCTATTTTTTGACTTAATTGTTGGATATAAGTATGCGTGACTGACATATAGGCGCAAAGATACAATTTTTGAATCGCTATATAATAAGGTATAAAGCGCATTGCGTTTAAGAGAATGCGTACATTTGTTGCATGAACACGGCGGTAATTTCGGTATTGATACCTTCAGGAGGAGGTGCACCTGGATTTGCGGGAATTTCGGCCTGTTTACGTGAAAGTGATGACCTTCGATTGGTTTCGGGGGATATAAATCCGCAAGCGTATGGCAAGCAATTGTCGGATGCGTTTTACGTGATGCCTCATGCTTTGGAACCCACCTATATCGATAAGGTTAAGGAAATTTGTCTAAAAGAGGGCATTCAGGCAATTTTACCGATTACCACAGCAGAATTGCCAATTTTAGCCCATTATCAGGCTGAATTGTTGGAAATCGGCGTACAGGTGCTTGTATCTCCGGAATGGGTTATACAAAAGAGCAATGATAAAGGCGAAATTCATAAATGGGCTAAAAATTTGGGACTTTCTGTTCCATCGGGTGCTGTTTGTAATTCTAGAGAGGCTTTTAAGGATCTCGCCGAGCGCTTATTGGAACAACATACCGATCTCTTTTTCAAACCTACTGCGGGGAATGGTTCACGCGGTATCGGGAGGGTTTGTAAGGAACTGCCAAACTTAACGGGTTCCAACAAACCCGAATTAATGCCCTTGCTTTTGCAAGAATGGTTACCACGTTTACCCGAAACTTTCCAAAATCCGCTGCTTTTAACCGCATATTTGCCTGGTAAGGAATATACGGTGGATGCTTTTGTCTGGAAGGATGACGAACCTATAATCGTTCCTCGAAGCCGAGATAAAATCGTATCCGGAATTAGTGTTTCAGGTCGTTTTGAAGCCCACAAAGAAATAATAGCAGAAACCAAATTGCTATTAAGTTCTCTGCCATTCATAGGCCCTGTAGGAGTTCAATGGAAGGAAGATGAACACGGGAGGCCTCGATTATTGGAAATCAATCCGAGACTGCAGGGCACCACCTCTGCATTGCGGCATGCGGGCCTAAATATACCCTTGTATTCGGTTTTTAAAATTTTGGGAAGGCCAATAAATTCTGACTTCGAAATTGCATGGAATAAGTCGTTTACCCGTCATTGGCAGGACGTTTTTTTATAGTTTTAAGGAAATTCGTATTGGGAAACGTTTTTTGTATTTATCTTCGCAACAACTATGAGCAACGAAAAACGCAATACCAAAAAATATTGGGCTCTTTGCATTGTAAGCGGCATCGCATTGACCTACTTTACAATATTTGTACCTGAAGCTTTTTGGCTGGGCTTGCCAACCTTTTTTGGTGGTATGGCTATGGCAATGGACTGGGTATAAAGAGCTAACATCCTTATTTTTACATAATCTCGCTTTCGGGCGATTAATAAACTATTGTTATGGCAAATGCCTTTTGGTTTGATTTTGAAAAAGACGTTCAAGAACTTCACGAGCAGCTGAAGAAAGCTCAAGCAACGCACGATCAAGGTAAATTAGACATGTCTGATATGATTCAGACCATAGAGTCTAAAATTAAAGAGGCCCAAAAAGCGGTTTATTCCAATTTAACCGGTTGGCAGAAAGTTCAAATCAGCCGACACCCCGAGAGACCGTACACGTTGGATTATATTGAACATATTTGCACAGATTTTGTGGAATTGTTTGGAGACAGGCAAATCCGCGATGATAAAGCAATTGTGGGTGGTTTTGCTAAAATAGATGGCAAACCCGTAATGATTATTGGTCAACAAAAGGGGCGAAATACCAAACAAAGACAAATGCGGAATTTTGGGATGCCGAATCCAGAAGGATATCGGAAAGCCTTGCGTTTGATGAAGTTGGCTGAAAAATTTGATGTTCCTGTGGTGACCCTCATTGATACTCCAGGGGCAAGCCCCGGTTTGGAAGCCGAGGAGCGTGGCCAAGGTGAAGCTATTGCGAGGAATCTTTTAGAAATGTCGGTTTTAGAAGTGCCCATCGTGTGTATCATTATTGGCGAAGGTGCTAGTGGTGGTGCTTTAGGAATTGGCGTGGGAGATCGTGTGTTGATGATGGAATATACGTGGTATTCGGTAATCAGTCCTGAAAGTTGTTCCAGTATACTATGGCGTACTTGGGATAAAAAAGAATTGGCGGCCGATGCCTTGAAGCTATCCTCTAGTGATATGTTTCATAACAATTTGGTAGATGGCATAATTAAAGAGCCTGCGGGAGGTGCGCATCACCATCCGGAAGAAGCCTATACTGCAGTAAAAGCAAGCATCAAGAAGGAGCTAAAAGCATTGATGACTTTAGATAAAGACACCTTAGTAGCGCAGCGTATCGATAAGTTTTCAAAAATGGGGGTAGTTGTTGAACCCGAATTTGGCAACTAAATGAGCGCCCGGATTTGTACTTTATTAAACATTCAATACCCCATAATTCAAGGGGGGATGATTTGGTGTTCTGGTTGGGAGTTGGCTTCGGCTGTAAGTGAAGCAGGTGGATTAGGTGTTATTGGTTCTGGAAGCATGTATCCGGATGTTCTTAGAGAACAAATTCGGAAGTGCAAGTCTGCAACACATAAGCCTTTTGCAGTGAACGTACCCTTGTTGTATCCTGATTTGGATGCACATATAGCCATAATCATAGAAGAGAAAGTACCTGTTGTAATCACCTCTGCAGGCAATCCTGCTACCTATACGAACCAATTTAAAGAGGCTGGATTAACCGTAATCCATGTGGTCTCGAACTTGAAATTTGCATTGAAAGCACAATCGGCGGGTGTCGATGCTATCATTGCTGAGGGCTTTGAGGCTGGCGGACATAACGGCCGAGAAGAAACAACCACCCTGTGTTTGATTCCTTTATTAAAGCCTCAAATAAAAATACCGCTTATTGCAGCAGGTGGTATTGGAGGGGGTGCCGCTATGGCTGCGGTCTTGTGCTTGGGGGCAGATGGTGTTCAAATGGGAAGTCGCTTTGCGGCCACTTTTGAAAGCAGCGCACACCTTGCGTTTAAAGAAGAAATTGTTAAAGCAGGGGATGGGGCAACCGCTCTAACCTTAAAAGAGATCACACCTGTCAGATTATTGAAAAATGCATTTTATGATCAAGTTCAGAACGCCTATAAAGAAGGTGCTGATAATCAAAAACTAACGGAATTATTAGGTCGTGGAAGGGCTAAAAAAGGCATGTTCGAAGGAGATTTAAAAGAAGGCGAATTGGAAATCGGACAAGTGAGTGCGCAAATAAATGAGCTTATTTCCGCCAAAACGGTT
>CBFHGY010000008.1:0-8918 GCA_965655465.1 Bacteroidia bacterium
CACCGTTTGGATATTCAGTTTAAAGGCGTTCTTCGGATATCCCCCAAAGAACATTTTGTATTGAATTGGTTTGAAAATATACCGTTGTCGAATGGACTTGTTCCGAGTGTGGAAGATGGGCAGGTAATTTCACTTTACGACAATGCACTCGCAGCCTTGGTGTTTATGATGAATGACGATCTAATTCGGGCCGAAGATATTTTTGATTACTTCAATAATAGAATAGAGCAAGAACTTACCAATGGTGTGGGCGGATTCAGTCAATTTAGAAGTCGTTCCGGTGTGCCTACGAACCATAGATGGATGGGAGATAATGCTTGGTTATTATTGGCTTTGAGGAATTATCAAGAACTTACGGGTTCGCATAAATACGACGAATTATCAAATAAACTGGAAGCTTGGCTGGGATCTCTACAAGGGGAAGATGGGGGCGTGTATGCGGGTTATGATGCACAAAGTCAATTGATGGAATATAAAGTTACGGAAGGTAATATTGATGCATTTGCCGCAATTCCCAATTATACACGAGTACATAAAGGCATACTTGATTATTTGGGTAAGTACCGTTGGAGTCAAGCTGATCAAAGTCTTATTTCTTGGCCGGAGAATACCCAATACTTGTATGCTTTAGATATTCATCCTTGGTCATTTCTGATATTCCCAAATTTTCCAAAAGCGACGCTAAATTCGGCTAATAGATTTCTTACCAAGCAGATTTCTAACCAATCAAAAGTTATAAGCGGATTTTGTTTTGACGAGGACCGAGATGCAGTTTGGCTTGAGGGAACCGCGCAGATGTGCCTGGCATTAGGAAGGGCTGGAATGCACGGGAATAAAGATTTTTATCTCGATGAAATCCTCGCCACATTTCAAGAGAGTATTCTATTTGAGAATGCGGGAGGATTTCCATATGCCACGAATCGCGGTACTTCTTACGGATCGGATCTGCTATGGGAAGGCGCCGATACCAAACCTTGCGTGTCAAGCAGTGCTTGGTATTTGTTTGCACGTTGGAATTTTAATCCCTTTGAAATTGCTCGAAAGAAGCCAATTCCCCTAACCGATATTTTTTGGTAATTACATCCGTTCTACCGTTTTAATTCCTATTAGGGATAGAGATTGTTGAAGGACTTTCGAAGTCTGTAAGGCCAAATGTAACCGCATATTTCTCAATTCTTCATTGGATTCCTTTAGAATCACGACCTCATTGTATACTTTGTTATAGGCTTTGGCAAGGTCCAATACATATTGACAAATAGCGGCGGGATTATAGCCTTCAGCCGCAGCTGTCACTACCGTACTAAACTCACTCAATACTTTAATGCATTCCATTTCTCTTGGGTGCAAAATAATATCGGAAGCTATCGTACTTTCCTTGAAATCTGCGCTGCGTAAAATGCTCTTTATTCGAGCGTAGGTGTACAGGACAAATGGACCTGTGTCGCCTTGGAAATCGATACTTTCCTCAGGGTTAAACAACATCCGCTTACGGGGGTCTACCTTTAAAATATAAAACTTCAAAGCGGCAATAGACAGTCGGTGATACAACTCTTGCAGTTCAGAGTCATTCATGCCATCTGTTTTGCCCAATTCTTCTGTTTTCGCCTTTGCGGTTTCATACATTTCTTGCAGCAAATCATCGGCATCTACTACGGTTCCTTCTCGACTCTTCATCTTCCCAGATGGCAAATCTACCATTCCATAACTAACATGATACATGCCATTTGCATAAGAACGTTCCAGCTTCTGCATAATTAAAAACAAAACCTTGAAGTGATAATCTTGTTCGTTTCCAACCACATAAACACTGCGTTGAATTTGGTGCTCTTGGAATTTTAAATCGGCAGTTCCCATATCCTGTGTAATGTACACCGACGTTCCGTCGCCGCGCTGAACCAACTTCTCATCTAAACCATCTGCCGATAAATCGATCCAAACAGATCCATCTTGTTTGGTGTAAAAAACGCCCATTTCCAAGCCTTCTTGAACAATATCTTTGCCTAACAAATAGGTATTACTTTCGTAATACATGGCATCAAAATTGACGCCTAATCGATTATACGTATCGTTAAAGCCTTCATAAACCCAAGCGTTCATTTTGCTCCAAAGTGCGATTACTGTAGGAGATTTCGCTTCCCATTGACGCAGCATTTCCTGACAGGTTTTCATTAACTCAGATTGGTTTCGGACCAAATCTTTGATGTCTCCCTTGAACTTTGAAATTTGTTTTTCTTCTTTTGCGAGTTGCAGTTTAGCGAAGGCCTCTTCATAGCGTTTTTGTATATGGGCATCTCCACAATTCCAAGTACCCGCCATTGCTAATTCCATTTCCGCAGCGGTTTGTTCTTGCAATTTGTTCTCAAAAACAACATAGTATTTACCAACTAAATGATCACCCTTGAGGCCAGAATTTTCGGGTGTTTCTCCGTCGCCGTAACGTTCCCAAGCCAACATGCTTTTGCAAATATGGATGCCACGGTCGTTGATTAAATTGGCTTTCACCACATCATAACCCGCGCTTTGCATGATTTCCGCTATTGAATATCCCAATAAAATATTTCGAATATGTCCTAAATGCAGGGGCTTGTTGGTATTAGGACTTGAATACTCGACCATTACTTTTTCACCTTTTCGGGGGATATTTAATGCTGCTTTGAATTGAGACAGGGTTTCCAACCAAAACGAGGGAGCAATTTCGAGATTCAAAAAGCCTTTAATTACATTAAAAGAAATGACTTGAGGAGTTGTTTGGAGTACGATCTCACCCAATTCTTGAGCCGTGGCTTCGGGAGATTTGCCAGATCTTCGGACCAAAGGAAATACGACAAACGTGTAATCACCCTTAAAAATGGGTTTCGTTTTTTCGATTTTAACATCCATATCGCTGGATGTACCGTACAATTGCGCTATGGCAATGGACAGTCCTTTGATGATTAGATCTTCAATATTCATGGATTCGCAAAGATACGAATCAGATGTGGTGATAGGCAGTATTTTTCGAAATCTGATAGGCGCGATAAATCTGTTCGCTTAACACCAAGCGCGCTATTTGGTGTGGGAAAACAAAATCGCTCAATTTAATGCTTTCGCATTGGTTGCGGAGTGTTTCAGAGAAGCCGTAAGCACCGCCAATAGCAAAAATCAAATCGCCTCTGCTGTGATTGAGTTTGTTTTGTATCCAGCTGCTGAATTTAGGGGAAGTAAATGCTTTGCCGCGTTCATCGCAAAGTATTAAGGTATCGGTAGGTTTGACTTTTTTAAGTAAGGCTTCACTTTCGATATTTTGTTGTTGTTCGGGAAGTGAAGCCTTGGAAGAAGGAATGAGCAGGGATTTTAATGCGAAAATACCCTGTGTTTTTTTTACATATTCTTGATAAAGGGCGTCTATATGCGCATTTTTATGACTTTCGATATAGGCAATTACGATGGCCAATTTTATTTGCTGTTTAAAATATCCAATATTTTGTCGAGTTGTGGTGTTAAAATAATTTCGGTTCTGCGGTTTTTTGCGCGGCCTTCGGGAGTATCGTTGCTTGCGATAGGCATAGTGGCACCTCTTCCGATAGCGGCTATTCGGTTTTCTTTAATGCCACCTTGTTGGAATAAAATTCGTGAAATACTTGTTGCGCGTAACACACTTAAATCCCAATTATCTTTCATGCGGTCGCTTTCTTTCATAGGAACATTGTCGGTATGTCCTTCAACACCAATTTGCACATCGTTTTTTTCATTTAATGCCTTTGCAATTTGCAATAGCGCTTCCACTCCTTTGGGATCAACTTGGGTACTTCCACTTTTGAATAGTAGTTTTTCGGGAAGTATTACATAAACCTTGCCGTTCTTATACTCCACTTTAATATCTAGTTCTTCAAAGCCGGCAAGCGCGTTTAGGATGGCTTCCTTTAAAAGTAAAACCGCGGAATCTTTTGAGCGAAGTTCTGCTTCTAAATCGATTACCCGTTGCGAAACCAATTCGAGTTCCTTGCGTATGGTTTGCAATCTTAGTCGTTCTTTTTCAGCTTCTGCTAATGCATCATTAAGTTCCAATTCCTTATTGGCAATAGCCTTGTTTTTTAGTTCGATTTCTTGAGCAAGTTTTCGTTGTTTTTCAGTCATCGATTCCCCTAAGCTTTCTAGGTATACTTTATTTTCTTGTACTTGACGTTGACAAATTTGAAGGCTGTCGGTCAAGGCTGAAGCTTTCAATCTTTGTGTTTCCATGGCAAGTTCCACCGATCGTACTACATTAATAATTGAATCGCGATACCGTATTTCTGCACGGCGGTCGTTTTCACAAATACGCGAAATAGAATCTTTCTGTACTTCGAGGGATTGATATTGTTTCTTGCTCACACAGGAGAACAAGCTAACGCTAAGGAGTAAAAATGAGGCTATGCGTAATGTCATGACTACAAATATACCGCCCAAGTTTGTGAGGTTATCTTGATGAGTTGGGGATGTATGCAATACTAGACGATGGGTACTTGTAGATATTTTACAGATGTTTTTGTTTAATTTATTGATTTGTAAATGTATAACAATTGCTCGCTGATGATTTTTTTTCGGGGACTCAAAAATGCAATAATCGCAGTGTTTATAAGGGTTTTTTCTGTTAAAGAATTGATAATCAAAGTTTAATAATGTAAAAAAGCTTAAAACGGACAAACCTTTGTTCAACTGTTGTGTTTATTTATAACACAAAAACCAAAACACTATATTATGTTACATTTACTCACAAGTGGAGGAGGACACCAAAGATTATTGGAACTCTTCAAAGCAGGGGACTTAAGTTCTTACACTGCGTTCACATTTTTTGTAGGCACCATGGCCATGATGGCTGCGGCAGCTTTCTTCTTTTTAGAAATGCGCAATGTACCAGAGCGCTGGAGAACATCCGTATTAGTAAGCGGATTAATAACCTTTATTGCGGCGGTACATTATTATTACATGCGTGATTTCTTTACCGAAACGGGCGAAAGTCCGGTATTCTTCCGTTATGTAGATTGGTTGCTAACAGTGCCATTAATGTGTGTTGAGTTTTACTTAATAACGAAGAAGGCGGGCGCAAAAATGGGCTTATTATGGAAATTGATCTTCGCATCTGTTGTCATGTTAGTTACTGGTTATTTCGGTGAAGCCGTATACCGCGACAGCTCTGTACTTTGGGGTGTATTGTCTGGTTTGGCGTATTTTTATATCGTATACCTTATTTGGTTTGGCGAAGTCGCTGAATTGGCAAAAACGGCAGGTGAAAACGTACAACAGGCCGTTAAAATCTTGGCTTGGTTTGTATTAGTCGGTTGGGCAATCTATCCATTGGGATACATCATTGGTACCCCAGGTGGATTATTCGGAGCATTCGGTTCAGCAGAGCCAAACCCCATGATGGATGTGGTTTACAATATTGGTGACGCAGTTAACAAAATCGGATTCGGTTTAGTTATTTATGCATTAAGCCAGAAGGAAAAATAAAACCATTGTGTATAGGAACGTGAAAGTTCCTAAAATGACAAAGGCGCCCCGACAGGCGCCTTTTTTGCTGATTTCAAAAACCAAAACACTATATAAGGCATCAGCGAGCCCTAGCTCTTTAGGAAACGGGTTGCTTGTCGCTGTTCACAACCGTATAACTCGTTAAGGCACTGTGTTCGTCCTTTTCTAATCGCAACCATCTTCGGTGACTCAACCACCATTTCATTCGGAGTGAGGGAAATCCTCCCGAAAAATAATGTGTGATAAGAGGGTGTGCCTTTAGGGTAATGTCCTTTTGATTCAATTGTTCCCAAAGGTAAATGACTTCATTTTCAATTTTTTCGAGTAATTGAACACTGCTGTCGGCTTTGCCGGTTCCCATGCAACTGGCACAAAGTTCGAGGTTGGCAATTTCTACAGCCGGCCGAACGCGTTCGCGCGTAATCTGAACCAATCCAAATTTGGTGATAGGTAAAATTGTGTGTCTGGCCCGATCGGTAGCCATGGCATCTTTGAGTTTCTGGTGCAGGGCTGTTTTATTTTTGGGGTCTTTCATATCGATGAAATCCACAACAATAATCCCACCCATATCTCTCAATCGGATTTGGCGTGCAATTTCTTGAACCGCCTCCAGGTTTATTTGGAATACGTTTTCTTCTCGGTTTTGAGGATCAAAGGAGGTACTTCCGCTGTTTACGTCGATAACGTGCAATGCTTCCGTATGTTCAATAACCAAATAAGCGCCGCCGCTAAAGGGTACGTTTTTCCCAAATGCACTTTTGATTTGTTTGGTGATACCATATTGATCAAAAATGGGAACTTTTCCTTGATATAATCGCAATACTTTTTGGGTATCCAAATTGTAACGAGTCAAGGTAGCATCCAAAAGTTGGTGCATTTCTGCATCATCGGTAGTGATTTGGGTAAAGGAACTGTTAACGATATCTCGAAGTAAGGTTTCCAGTCGGTTTTCGTTATTGGTAATCCGCTGACCGATTTGTGCGCTTCGAAGTCCTAAAACCAATTCATCCCATTTTTTCATTAGGGAACGTAAATCTTTATCGAGTTCTTCCAGAGAAACCCCTTCGGCTATGGTGCGAATGATGACACCGAAATTTTTTGGTTTGAGACTGCTGGCTAAATCTTTTAAGCGATTTTTTTCCTTGGTATTCCCAATTTTCCGAGATACGGAAACGGTGCTCGTAAAGGGCACAAGAATGAAATAGCGACCTGGAATAGATAGGTCACAAGTAATTTTAGGGCCTTTATTGGCAATGGGTTCTTTAATAACCTGAACCAATAAAGTTTCACCACTGCGAATGGTCTGAGAAATCTTGCCGGCTTTGTTGGTACGTTCTTCGAATTCGAATTGATCTAAATCTGGCTCAAGGCGTGGATTTTGACGAATTGATTTAACGAATTTTTGAATAGATTTGATGTTAGGACCTAAATCAAAGTAGGTAAGAAAACCATCTTTTTCAGATTTGAGGTCTACAAACGCTGCGTTCAACGAAGGCGAAATCTTCCGTACTTTTCCTAAATAGAAATCACCGACCTGAAAAGGAGCATCGTATTGCTCCTTATGCAGTTCGGTCAATTTTTTTTCGGCTAGCAGAGCAATCTCAATCCCAGACGAACTTTTTTTGATAACTAATTCGTTCGACAAAATATAGGGATAAAAGATTTACTTACTTCTTCTTGTGACGATTCTTACGCAAACGTTTTTTACGCTTGTGCGTCGCAATTTTATGTCTTTTTCTTTTCTTACCGCTTGGCATAATTTTATGTATTTATTTACTTTCTTGTTGTTTACGCTGCAATTTCACCGCTAGATTTAAGTAAACCTTAGCGTTTACAGAGTCCCCAGCCTGCCCGTATAAGTCGCTCAATTCGTACAACCAATAAGGATTTTGGGGCTGCAAAGATACTAATTTTTCGCATTTTTTCACCGCTTTTGCCATTTGATTTGACTTTTTAAGCAAATTCAAGTGAATGAAATTCAATTCAAGGTCGTTGCTATCGATTTTTTGAGATTCTTTAAGAGTACCCACAAAGGCCATAGGTTGGTTCAGGAATTCACTTTGGTAAACTAATAATGCATTGCGAATGGGCATTTGAGAGGCGTCTTCTGCAAGCCCTTTATCGATCCATTTTTTACCTTCTTGAAATAAGAACCGTCTTTGGGTTTCATTCTCCACTTGGGATGCGGCTAGAAATACATATTCCCGTGCCACATCTGCCAAAACACCGAAATCCTTAAATTCTTTTAAATCGGCATGCAACAAAGCCACCAACGGTGCATTTTGAGTTTCTTCTGCCCATTTTAGGGCAACCTGTAGACTGTCTTTAGGGACCTCCTGTGGATTTTGTAAAATTACCCGCGCTATGTAAGCGGGTGGTTTGCTCTCTTTGAATAGCGAACTAAGAAATTCAATGCGTGTAACAGGAGCCATAGCAGAAACATCCTCGCTGGGCATACCGCTTTTAGTGATGCCAACCGAGGATGTTTCGGAACTAGGTTTTAATTCAGGTGATTGCCATTTCACCCCCATATACAAACCTGCAAGTAACAGACCGGAGCCAATAACCGCGGTAATTTGTTTTTTGGGAGTCGACAAAAACATTCGTTAGGAAATACGCTCGGTTAATACCTCGCTCTCTTTCACTTGCTGTGCAAATTCTTTTGCCGGTTTGAATCGGGCAACATAATGCGCAGGAACAACCAATGATGTATTGCGTTTGATGTTTCGCGCTACTTTAGTTTTACGCTCCTTTAGTTCGAATGTACCGAAACCACGGAGGTAGATATTGTTCCCACTAATCATCGAGTTTTTCACAACTACAAAAAAGTTGTCGATGGTGTCCGCAATAGCAGCCTTCTCCAGACCCGTGCGCACAGCGATTTCGTTAACAATCTCAGACTTAGTCATAATTTCTCTGCAAAAAAACTACATAATGCATTAATTTGCACCATATACGTGAAACTAATTATCCCAAAGTTATTGACGTGGTATCGGGAAAATCATCGTGATTTGCCTTGGAGGCAGACCCTAAACCCCTATTATATATGGATTTCAGAAATGATTTTGCAGCAAACAAGAGTTGAGCAGGGTTTGCCTTATTATTTTCGATTTCTCGATAAATTTCCTAAAATAACCGATTTGGCCTCTGCGCAAGAATCCGAAGTACTCGAAGTATGGCAAGGTTTGGGTTATTATGCCCGTGCTCGTAACATGCATAAAACGGCCCAGTATATCGTTGATGTTTGTGGAGGGAATTTTCCGAATACCTATATCGATTTACTCAAACTCAAAGGAATCGGTCCTTATACCGCTGCCGCTATTGGATCGTTCGCTTTTAAAATTCCAGTGCCGGCAGTTGACGGAAATGTAAAAAGAGTGAGTGCTCGGTATTTTGGCTTGAGCGATAACACGGAAACTCCCGCC
>CBFHGY010000008.1:9017-12795 GCA_965655465.1 Bacteroidia bacterium
TTTTTTAAAACCACTTTTACGCTTTTAGAAGATGCTATTCCACATGAATCGCCCGATATATTTAATCAGGCTATGATGGAGTTGGGAGCGACTATTTGCACCCCCTTTAATCCACAATGCGACCGATGTCCCCTGCAGGAAAACTGCATCGCATTTGC
Organism: Bacteroidia bacterium; assembly: GCA_965655465.1. GTDB lineage: Bacteria > Bacteroidota > Bacteroidia > NS11-12g > UBA955 > VMCP01. The sequence continues at coordinate 9,176 of CBFHGY010000008.1, forward strand.
TGAAAATAGAACCGCTGAACTTCCCCTTAGAAAGAAAAAAATCAAAGTGATTACGCGGCATGTGCATTTTTGTGCCTTCGAATGTGAACACCATTTTATCCTTAGACAGCGGCCTTCTGAAGGTATATGGGGCGGACTTTTCGAGTATCCACATTTTGATACTTTGGGGGAAATTGCGAATGACTTTCCGCATTCGGAATGTCCATGGCCAATGCCTGAAGTTGAGCCAATCCTAACCTATAAAACCCTCCATAAATTAAGTCACCAACACCTGCATGCCTATTTATGGATGATACCATTAAAACAAAAAAGTGAAACGCTAAATTTCCTAGGGAATTGGGTTGAATTTGAGGAATTAAAAAGTTTCCCATTACACAAGTTAATGCGTAAATTCGTCTCCCTTTAAAAAATCGTAAAACACCCATTTATATTTTATCTAACGGTATGATTAACAAAGTAATTCTCATGGGCCGACTCGGGAAAGATCCCGTTATCCGCAAGCTGGAAAGTGGCCGTATTGTTGCCAATATTTCTTTAGCTACTAATGAATCGTACATGAAAGACGGTCAACGCATGGAAAGCACGGAATGGCACTATCTTGAAATGTGGGATCAGCAAGCTTTAGATGCCGAAAGGCATTTTAAGAAAGGGTCGGTATTATATATCGAGGGAAAATTGCGCACAGAAAAATATATAGATTCCGACGGTTTGGAAAAGCAGTTGCGAAAAGTACGTGTGATTTCATACCAATTGGTTGATCGCTATTTTAATAAATCACAAATGCCCGAATTTAATTCAGGTATTGAACCCATTTAAAATCCGCTTGTTTTGATTGTTATTCCTCTGAATCTTTTATATTTACCTAGTTTACTACTTGGGATTTTTAAGCCCGTATCGGAAATCCCAGTTGGATTCACGACATTTATTTTTGTGGGGATGCTGGTATGTTTGGCTATTTCGGCTATTTGTTCGAGTTCCGAAAATGCGTTCTTTTCACATCGCGAATCTGACTTAGAAACCTATTCTGAAAATGGAAATAGGGCCCAACGTCGAATATTAAAGTTGATTTCCAATCCCAAAAGATTGTTGGCTACAATATTGCTAATGAATAGCCTGGCCAATATTGCCTTTATCATCTCGTCTTTGTTTTTTTACGATATCATTTTAAATAATGAAGAATTTCCTTGGTTGAAATTATTAATTGATACCCTTTTTGTAACCGTAATTATTCTCATTTTTGGAGAGGTGATTCCTAAGGTATATGCAACGAAAAACTATCATAAAACAGCAGAATGGTTGAGTTTGCCTATGCAGTTTTTTGTATGGATTTTAATGCCCTTTACTTCCTTACTTGAGCGTTTGGGAATGGTGTTAGAACGTAATACCAAATCCAATTCACCTACAGTAACCACCCAAGAGATCAATCAAGCCATTGACTTAGCAACTACCGAAAATAATAGCGATACCGAACAAGAAAAGGATATTCTTAAGGGAATTGTGAATATGTCTAGCACGGTGGTCCGACAGATCATGGTTTCTCGTTTGGATGTTGTGGCCTTGTCGGAAGATTGGAATTATCACGAAGTATTAGATCAAATTAGAGAACACGGCTATTCACGAATGCCCGTTTATCACGATACCCTTGATTCCGTTAAAGGCGTATTGAATGTTAAATCCCTTTTGCCACATTTAGATAAAGATGAAAATTTCGATTGGAAAGCCTTGGTATATGCTCCGTATTTTGTGCCTGAAAACAAGGCAATCGACGATTTATTGAATGAATTTCAACAAAAACGTTTGCACATGGCCATTGTAGCAGATGAATTTGGCGGAACTTCAGGAATCGTGACCTTAGAAGATTTATTGGAAGAAGTTTTTGGAGAATTGAGAGATGAATTCGATGATGAAGTTGCAGATTATGAAAAAGTTAGCGATTCTATCTTTATCTTCGAAGGGAAGTGTCTTCTTGTAGATTTTATTAGAGAAATGGATTTACCCAGTGATTTTTTCGCTGCTTTAGAATTGGATTCCGATACTTTGGCGGGTTTCATGACCGAAAATTTGGGGAAAATCCCCAAAAGGGGAGAGAAAATAAATATGCCTCCTTTGCAGTTTATAGTAGAACAAGCAGATCCTAAGAAGGTGCGAAAAATAAAAGTGATACAATTATGATATTCAGGGCATGTGTAATTTTTACCGCATTATTACTGATAATGGGTTCATGTGGAGAGGAGTCTTTCGTGCCCAAGCCTTATGCCTATCCCAGAATGTCATTGCCCGAGAAAAGGTATCATAAAGGCGATTTCAAAAATGCGCCCTACCAATTTGAAATACCCGATTACAGCGTAGTTCTTGAGGATGATAGGCATGCGGGAAAATATTGGTATAACGTGCATTTTCCCTCTTTTGATGCAACCTTGCACCTTACCTATTATCCTTTTTCAAAATGGAGCCAATACGATTCTATGCTTGCCGATACCCGTTCATTAGTGAATAAACACATCCAAAAAGCAGAAGATATCATTGAGGATCCTCTGGAAAACTACAATCCTAAACTACATGGATTGGTCTTCCACATTGAGGGACATACAGCGAGTAATTTGAATTTTTATGCTACCGATAGCGTTGCTCATTTTTTAAGGGGCGCGCTTTATTTTAATAAAAAAACACAACCCGATAGCATTGCGCCGGCCTTTGAATTCTTATGGAAAGACGTGCAGCATGCGCTAAAAACCTTTTCATGGAACTAACATTTAAATCTTTTTACCTTGGGCTCGTACTTGCCATTTGGAGTCCCCTTTCATGGGCCCAATCGAAGCCTAAATGCATTAAACTTCGAGATAAGGCGTATGAGGAATTTCAGATGCAGGAGTATAAAAAAGCGTCGAAAACCATCCATAAAGCCATAAAATGCAATCCCAAAGATGCCCAGTTTTATCAGTTATCTGCAGCAATTAATGAATCACTCGGAGATACTCTGGAGGCGATAAAGGCACATCGTTCAGCCATTAATGCAGAGCCAACCTATCAAGGGAATTACTATTATTTCGCCTCTTATTTATATCGTATTGAGTCGTATCAAGCATGTTTGGATGTAATCGATGATTTTTATGAAGCTCCCAATTTAGAAGGGTTTAATCCCAAAAAAGATGCCGCTAAGGAGCCCTTATTAGACAAAATTTCGCGCTTAAAGAGCAGTGCCGCATTATCTCTTAAGGAAAGCAGTTTAATGAAGAATCTCAATATCGAGAATATGGGGCCTGACATTAATACCGCTAACAGCGAGTATTGGCCAGGAATGGGTTTGGATGGAAGTACGTTTGTTTTTACTCGATTGGTTGACCATCAAGAGGATTTTTATTTTGCATACAAGAGGGGTTCGGGTTGGAGTAAAGCCATACCCGCTCCGGGAAGGATAAATACCATGGAAAACGAGGGAACCAGCTCAGTTTTTATGGGAGCAGATAAACAATGGTTATATTTCACCGTTTGCAATCAAGGCGGATTTGGAAGCTGTGATTTGTTTTATAGTGAATTAAATGGCAACAAATGGGGCTCTAGAAATAACATGGGTGCTGTAATTAATTCTGAGTTTTGGGATGCCCAGCCTTCCATAAGCG
>CBFHGY010000008.1:12893-42690 GCA_965655465.1 Bacteroidia bacterium
GCCGATGGAAATACGTTGATTTTTTCAAGTGCACGTCGAAAAGGCAGTCAGGGAGATAAAGATTTATGGATGGCCAAACGCGTCAATGGGCAGTGGCAAGAGCCTGTTAATATGGGGCCTAAGATTAATACCAATCGAAGCGAACAAGCTCCTTTCTTGCATTATGATGGAAGAACTTTGTATTTTTCAAGTGATGGCCATGAAGGGTTTGGAGAACACGATTTATTTGTAGTTCGCATGAACGAAGCAGGCGAATGGGGCGATCCTCAAAACTTAGGAAAAGGAATAAATACTCAAACGAACGATGTGGGCTTTTATGTAGATGCATTGGGTAAAAAGGCCTATTTCGCGTCACAAAGAAGTGGAGGCTACGGTGGAATGGATATTTATTCAATGGATTTGCCTGAACACCTTAAACCATTGCCAGTGAATTATTTACTTGGATATGTGATTGACAAGGAGAGCCAAGAACCCCTACAAGCTAAAGTGAAGTTAATTGATGTGGCAACGGATGAAATTTTATATGAAGATTCTGTGGTTGAATTCCTTATCCCTATTGTGCCCAATAAAAATTATGCCTTACTAACCTACGCAAATGGGTATCTTTTTGATTCAAGAAATTTCCAACCACTTCCGAGTACTCAGGATAAGCCTTTTGAAGTTCCCGTATTTCTTACAAAATACAAGGCGAATCAGATTGTTCGTTTGAATAATATTTTCTTCGATGTAGATAAATTTGACCTTAAACCCGAGAGCGATACTGAATTAAAAGAACTTCTTAAAGTATTAAACCAAAATCCAGGAATGCACATTGAAATTTCGGGTCATACGGATAATACAGGTGCCGCAGATTATAATTTAGCATTATCTAAAAATCGAGCAGAATCGGTGGTTACGTATTTAATAGCTAACGGAATAGATAAAAAACGACTATCTTCAATAGGTTTTGGTTCTAATAAACCCGCTGATACCAATGAAACCATAGAAGGTAGAGCGATGAACCGCCGAATTGAAATGAAGATCGTAAAAGTTAAAAATTAAGAACATGGAGAAGTTATCGGACTTAGAAAAAAAACGTATACAGAAAGCCTTTGCAAATAAAAATTGGCCAGAAATTGCAAGCTCTAACAGTTGGAGTATTTTTAAAATCATGGCCGAATTTGTAGATGGCTACGAAAAACTTGCTCGTATCGGACCTTGTGTATCCGTTTTTGGTTCTGCAAGAACCCAACCCGATAATCCCCATTATGATTTAGCCGTAGAGATTTCACAGAAACTTTCTGAAGCAGGTTGGGGAATCATTACCGGAGGGGGTCCTGGAATTATGGAAGCAGGCAACAAAGGGGCAAAAGCAGGAGGAAGCGCGAGTGTGGGATTGAATATTAACCTTCCCTTCGAAACCAACAATAACCCTTATCAGGATGATGATAAACGTTTGAATTTTGATTATTTTTTTGTGCGCAAGATGATGTTCCTGAAATATTCTCAGGGCATTATTGTGATGCCGGGTGGATTTGGAACTTTAGATGAATTATTCGAGGCATTAACATTGGTACAAACCGATAAACGTGCGAAATTTCCAATTGTATTGGTAGACCGAACTTTCTGGGGGCCTTTGTTGCAGTGGATTGAAAATACCCTGATTTTAGATCAAGCTTATGTAAGTGCGAAAGATACCCAGCTATTTAAGGTGGTAGATACAGCCAAAGAAGCCGTAGATGTGATATTTTCTTTCTACGAGAAAAATGAAATGAAGCCCAATTTCTAATTGGAAATTTAGTTTAGAGTTTGTTTCTATTGGATTGTTAAGAAAAATGAGCTCAATGATCGCAATTGAGATCTTGAGGTAATATTTCGGACTTACGGGCCGCTTGGTCCAATTCCGGTGTTTCTATATTGGCTAATTCAGGCTCTCCAGCTAGCACCCAGGCCGTAAAAATCAATTGTGAAAGCAATTGCGAAGCAGATCGAAAGCGAGACTCTACCATGCCATGCAAATTTCTATGATAGAGCTCCCGGTACTCCGGACTGTATGTTTTTTCAACTTTATTCTTTCTTTGGTTAAAGGAATGCCATTTTGAGGAAGACAGTGTTTCTCGCACCTGCATTTCGGCGGAAAATACTTCTGGAAGGAGGTTGTGAGAGGCTTGGATACATTCCCAAATCGTTAATATCCAGTTTTCATTGAATGTAAAATCGGGAATTTCAACTAATAAGGTATCCATGAATAATTCAGGGACTTGCGTTTCCCATAAGCCATGAATTCCTTTTTGTCCGCTGAGTTGGCCATTATAATTTTCGGTGGTATGTAAAGGTACATGCGCATCGGCCACATAATGCCCTAAATCTGCAGAGATTTTTAATATAAATGGGATATTTTTTTCTCCAAAGGCTTTTTTTAGGAGGTATACATTCCGCACAATATTCCATGGCAAGTTGCCTTCTTGATGCAAGTGCGTTGTTCCAAATTGTTTCTCCGCATCTAAGTAATTGAATGGTAAGGAATCCATCGAGCTGGTATAATGTTCCATATCAATGAAATGTCGCCCAGCTTCTAAGGTGTCAATATACCTGCGCATGTCGGGATCCGTGGCGTGTGCCATCATATAGGGAATATGCAATCGGTAAAATTCAAAAAGAGGAGCGGGCAAGAGTAAACATGCTTGTTGATTGATACGTCTATGAGGTTCAAAACCCCAGGCATTGGCGGAAGTACTGTAAGCGCAAAAAATTAAAATCACCCATCGTGTGAATAGACCCATAATACGTGATTTAATTAGATTTTAGCATAGGTTAAGAGTTAACTACCGCTTTCAACGATCATCGAGGCATGGTATCGAGTTCCGACAAATACATTTGAATGGTGTTTTGTAATCCGTGATATAGGGCATCGCAAACCAATGCATGACCAATTGAAACTTCAAGTAAATTGGGGATTTTGGTCGTTAAGAAGTTTACATTTTCTAAACTCAAATCATGACCAGCATTAAGTCCTAATTCGTACTTTTCAGCTTCTATTGCGGTTGCAATAAACGGAGCAATTGCAGCATCTCGATCAGCAGGGTATCCCAAGGCATAAGGTTCTGTATAGAGTTCAATGCGATCAGCTCCGGTTTGCTTAGCCGACGGAATTAATATAGGGTTGGATTCTAGAAAAATGCTTACACGCGGCGTGCTCTTCTTCAAATCGGCAATAAGCATTTTTAGGAAATCACCATACTTTAAGGTATCCCAACCTGCATTTGAAGTGAGGGCTTCTGGAGGATCTGGAACCAAGGTTACTTGATCGGGTTTGATATCGTGAATCAATTTGATAAAGTCGGGAGAAGGATATCCTTCAATGTTAAATTCTGTTTTAACCGTTTTCTTTAGGGCATAAACATCGCTTCTACGAATGTGCCGCTCATCGGGTCGTGGGTGTACGGTAATGCCTTCAGCGCCAAAAGCTTCACAATCGCGGGCAACTCTAATAATATCTGGATTATTCCCTCCACGGGCATTGCGGATGGTGGCAAATTTGTTTACGTTTACACTTAATCGGGTATGGCGGCTCATAATATCTCTAATTGAACAAAAATACGGGGCTTTTGGATTGGCTCGTTGTTAAATTCATTTTTCTTTGTCCACTCAATGGAATACTGTAATCTCATTTTTCGATGGATACGTTGTCGAATAATTAGTCCATAAGCGTTTCCTTGTCCGTTAAAGACTCCCAATTTCCAAGGGAATTGGGCCGATGGTAAGCTTAGGTAAAGTGCTTCGTTAGAATGGTGCATCACGGCATAAAAATGCGCATTGAATGGCCCTATTTTGCCACTAATTTGATTCAAAAACAAGGTGTTAACCGATTCGAATGTGAGGCCTTTTTGCCAAATATAAACACTCCGAAGTTGCCAGTTCGGGTGCAATGAAATCTTGGACTGTGCAATAAATTGAGGTCGATTGATTTCGGTATTTTCTCCATGTTGTCGCCATCTTAATTGTATATATTCCTTTTTGTTCAAATGAAAAACATATTGAGCAAGCCAGACTGTTTTGGGTTCAACGGGACCATTTATGCTCAAAGGTAAAAGCGAACGTTCTACTTGTGAACGCATTTGAAACTGGTGTTGGTAATGGGGATTAAAGTCGATTCCGATTTCTGAAATGTGTTTACCATTGTCACTTTGCGTATAGGGCGAGCGTTCGGGCGCATAATACCCATTTCCGATATTTTGGGTCCGAAATGCTAAATCCAAATGAGGATGTATGGTCCATGCCGCCGCCGAATAATAAGCCCACTTATTGAGTGAAGTTCGGGCAAGATTAAATAGAATACGTGCGCCCCAAAGACCCTGAATCGTATGTTGATATTCGGTAATATATTCTTGCTTGAGACGTCCGTTTTCATGCAATCTTGGAATTTCATATCGATAAGCAGTATGGGAAACGTTAATCGCATGATTTCGATACTGGTGTTTCCACGCGAGGAAAAGATGTTCCATTCGGTTGTTTTTACGGCGTGATTTTTCCAAATCAGTAACATGGAGACCTCCGTAACTGCGCTGTATAAAAGCGGTACCTAATGCATCGAGTCGGGCATCAAAATGCACCGTGCCTGTAGAAACATAGAACCCGTGTTTTTGCAATTTGAAATGTCCACCCAACCCCCAAATTCCTTGGTCTTCATTCGGACTGCTAGCCGCTCTTAATTGCTGTTCATTATGCACCCAGGAACCTAAATCCAAACTTCGGCCAACGGCAAAAGGGGCTGCGAAGGTGAGGCCTTGATTCCAATTCCACATAAATCTCCCAAGAACCGCATGTTGTAGTTTTTTAATGGATTTTACCTCCATCGCGGCTGCTTGGAAATCATTGAAGTTTTCGCCGGCATCGGTTTGACTGATATAACTCATTCGTAACCATTTGCCCCAAAGGGCTTGCGATTTGAAAAGATGGCTGAATTCTTTTGGATTTGTGGTATGGGGTAACAGGTTCCCACTTCCTTTTATTTCGGGTTTCCACCAATTGCTGTCTTTTTCTTGAAGATAGATTCTTCGAGCATCTAAGTTCAATTCGGCCCAATGTTGCCGCTCACTGCGAATAAATTCCAAAGGGATTTGGCACCGTTGTAATTCACTAAGATGTTGCCAATCGCCCCATTTTTCTCGGTGAAGCAGCATGCATTGTGCTTGTTTGGAATCAAATCCAAAGTGTTGCAATTCTGCCATAGAAGCTTGGTTGAGATTGAGCTTATCCGACCAATCCAAACTTTCTATAACCTCATTGGCTGTTTCCGCCCATTCGTTTTGCCAGTCTTTATCTTGTGCCATGAGTATCTGGCAATGCATGACCAGTGTAAGTACCATCCCCGCGTATTTTCCCATCGTACTGTAATTGCATAAATAATTGTATTCCTTGCAAGGGGTTCCACCAAGCGCCCCCAACTTGCAAATGAATGCGATTGAAGCTTTTTAATAGTGCTATTTGAATTCTTTTGGCTCCAGTTCCCAAAGTAACCGAGGCTTGGTAACGTTCAATTAAGGGGAATTGTAAATAGGCATAAGCTTGATAGGGATTGCCTTCTTTTATTATGGCAAATCCGGCTGTATAATCTTTCTGCCGCAGACTGGCTCCTAGAGCGATATGAATACTTTCTTGATATTGGTTTAAACTTGCTAATAAATGCAGGTTTTTTTTGTGGTACAGTGCATGAAAACCCGCATCGAATGCAATAGGTCGAATACCCGTTGTATGGGTTAAACCCAATCCAACGCCCAGTGAAAGAGCAGGGTTTAGCGAAATAAAATGCGAATTATGGAATCGGATTTGATTCCAATCGGGACTTCCGGAGTAAGAAATTTCTGCCCGATGCTGGCGGTGGGTTCTGTTAAAGGCGGCCCACGTATTTATAAAATGAAGATCCGTTCCTACAAAGGTATTTTCGGTATACGAACCAAGGGTATTGGCTGTGTTAAGGGTAGGGAAGATGCCCGAATAAAACTGAGGAGTCAGATAGCGGAAAGATTGTAGGTGATTGGCATTAGGTGAATTTGCGATTTGTGCAAAAGAAATTGACGAAATCGTTCCCCATAGCCACACCCACCGTTTCATTCTAGTTGTTCTTTAAGTTGAATTAGTTTTTCTTTAAAGTGCCGCAATTCTTGAATAAGTTTCAGCTTATCGTCCTGTTTATCGGGGTTTCGGCTGATTTTCTTACTGGCATTTGCCAATCGCATTCCTTTGTTATGTGTAAGATAGTAAATCTCCTTTAAGATCTCAATGTCCTTCAATTGGTAAATACGATCGCCCTTCTTGCTTTTCATGGGTTGGATTTGGGGAAAGTTTTTCTCCCAAAACCTCAAGGTTGAAGCATTAACACCCAATATTTCGGCAACCTCTCCAATTTTGAAGTATTTTTTAGTTTGGTTTTCCATCCTTAGTCAAATCGGTTGGTTTCACGTTGCGATAATTCTAACATGCGCTGGTAATCTTCGTCGCTGAGGTCATTGCGGTAAAAGAATGCAGGATTCAAAGGATTGTTATTTCTGCGCACTTCGTAATGTAAGTGAGGTCCTGTAGAACGACCCGTACTTCCCACGTAACCAATCAATTGTCCGCGTTTTACTTTTGTTCCGTTAGCCACTGCAAAACGAGAAAGGTGGGCATAAATGGTGGTATATCCATGACCGTGGTTCACAATTAAGTGGTTTCCATATCCCCAAGCATCGGATTGCCTTTTAATAACTCTACCGTCGCCGGTGGCATATACTTCGGTACCCGTTTCAGCCGTGAAATCCATTCCTCCATGAAAGGTAAATGTATGATAAAACGGATCCAAACGGTATCCAAAACCACTAGCCATACGCTTTAAATCTTTATTGGCCACTGGCATAATTGCCGGAATAGAATTTACCAAATCCGAGCGTTGTGTAATCAATTTGCTCAATTGGGCGTAACTTATTTCTTGGGTCTTGCTCAGTTCTTTTAAGTCATGCACCCGCTTCTTTAATTTCTGCAGGGCAGCTCCGTGCGACAGTTTTAACAACTCTTTATAATCGTTTTCATCGCTTGTATTGATTTTAGGAGGAGCTACGCCGTAAATTGCACGATAGATGTTTTCATCTTTCTCCCGAAGGTCGGATAGGGATGCGTCTAATTCACGTAAATCGCGTTGCAATTGTTTGATTTCAAATTCAGCTGCTTTGGATTTTTTGTCCAAAACATCATCGTAAGAGTCTGTGATATATCGACTTAAAATTACGCTTAAGATTACAACACTAACAATAATAAGGGAACTGATGCCGAGGAAACGCCATAATACATAGCTCCGGTTTTCGGAGACCTTTTCAAAGCTGAGACTTTTTTGATTGTAAAAATATTTGGTCCTTGGCATCCGCTTGGATTACAATAATACGCAATCCACCTCTAAAACGCTGAAATTATCCGTTTATTTCTCGATAGAATTGGATATATGTTTGTGCGCGATTTACATAATCATCTACGTTATGTTGGATTTTTTCTTTCGTTTCGGGTCCCAGCGTTTTTACCACTTTTGCGGGAACTCCTAAAACCAATGAATAAGGCGGAATTATCATTCCTGCAGGAACCAATGCATTTGCACCTATAATTGAATAGGAACCAATTTGGGCCTTGTTTAACACCGTAGCGTGCATGCCAATTAAAACATGGTCTTCTAAAATAGCTCCATGTACGATTGCCGAATGTCCAATAACACAATCCGAACCAATGCGACATGGATCTCCTGGATCTGCATGCAAAACGGCGTTATCTTGGATATTCGTTCTGGCCCCAACTTCAATACAATCGGTGTCACCCCGCAAAACTGCGCCGAACCAGATGCTGCAAAGATCACCTAAAATCACATTGCCAACCGCAGTTGCATTCGGAGCAATAAATACCTTTTGGCCTTTAATTATTGGACTTTTTAGCTTTTTTAGAAGTTCGTGATGAGTGTGCATGACTTCAAATGTAAGAACTTCTTGTAATCTCATGCAGTATATTCGCATTATGAAAACCCTTTTTACCCATATTTCAAAACTTTACACAGGCAAACCGGTTGCAATTTCCGGTCCGGATATGGCGCAAGTATCGACTTTAGAAGATGCTTTTATGTTGGTAGAAGATGGGTGGATTCGTTCTATCGGACCGATGTCGAACGCTCCCAAAGCAGAAAGGGAAATTTCCATCGAGAATAAAGAAGTGATGCCGGGTTTTATTGATAGCCATACCCACACTGTTTTTGCCGCGTCACGGGAAGAGGAATTTGTAATGCGCATAAAAGGTGCAACCTATGAAGAAATTGCGGAAGCCGGTGGTGGAATATTAAATTCGGCTCGTAAAATGGCCCTTGCCACTGAGGATGCCCTCTTTGAAGCAGCTCTAATACGAGTTCGGGATATGATATTACTGGGAACAACCACCCTCGAAATTAAAAGTGGATATGGGCTTAGCGTAGATTCTGAATTGAAAATGTTGCGGGTTATTAAACGTTTGAAAGCAGCATTGCCCATTCAAATTAAAGCCACATTTTTGGGTGCGCATGCCTTCCCGTTGGAATATCGCAACAATCAAGATGCATACATTTCCTTGATAATAGAACACATGTTACCGGTAATTGCGGCAGAAAAATTGGCCGATCATGTGGATGTGTTTTGTGAAAAAGGATTCTTTTCCCCCGAACAGGCGTCGAGGGTTATCAAAGCCGCACAAAAATGGGGTTTACCTGCAAAAATTCACGGCAATCAGCTCGGATTGAGTGGTGGTGTGCAGGTAGCGGTCGCACACGAAAGTTGGAGTGTGGATCATCTAGAATTTACGGAAGGGTCTGAATGGGAACTCTTGAAAAGCAGCCTGCAAAAGCCCTACGGAGGGACTATTCCCGTAGCGTTACCTGGAGTGTCGTTTTTTCTGGGGTTGCCATATACGCGAGGTCGTGAAATGATAAATTTTGGATTGCCGTTGGCATTGGCAACCGACTTTAATCCCGGGTCTAGTCCAATCAATTCCCTGCAAATGGTCATGTCTTTGGCCTGTACGCAAATGAAATTAACTCCGGAGGAAGCTTTTCACGCCGTTACCCTTAATGCCGCTGCGGCATTAAGAATGAGCGATCGTGTGGGATGCCTTGCTGAGGGTATGCAAGCTGATTTCTTGGTTATGAAACATGCAAATGCATTGTCAAAGATTCCCTATTTTGTAGGACAGAATCAAGTGGAATCCGTGTATGTTTTAGGCGAAAAATTTGATTGATCGGGTTTTTAGCTCCTGCGTTAAAATTTTATAGCAGAAATCGATTAATCCTCTAATAAAATCCGATTAGCGCTAGGGGAAACTGACCAATTTTCGCGAACTTTGTACTCGTTAAATCAAAATAAAAAATATTATGCCTTATCCCGAAATGATGGTGGCTCCTATGCGCACCGAACTTACCAATAATGGATTTACGGAGTTAAAGTCTGCCGATGATGTAATTACTGCAATGAATGGTAATACCGATACAACCCTAGTGGTGGTTAATTCGGTTTGTGGTTGTGCTGCTGGCAGTTGTCGCCCCGGTGTGATTCACAGTTTAAAAGGCGATAAAAAGCCCGCAAAGTTATTAACTGTTTTTGCAGGTCAAGATACTGAAGCTACTGCAAAAATCCGTGAATTTATGGTGCCTTTCCCTCCATCTTCTCCAGCTGTTGCCTTGTTTAAAGGAGGTGAGTTGGTACACATGATAGAACGCCACATGATTGAAGGCCGAACTGCAGAAATGCTTGCCGACAATTTGATGGGTGCCTATGCAGAATTCTGTTAATCCCATGGAAGCAATATTAAAAGCCATGAAAAGCGCCTGCGATACCGTGGGCGCTTTTCAATTAAGCCATTGGAGCAAGGTTACTAAAGAGGCTGTTGTAGATAAATCGCTGAATCAATTGGTGAGCTTTGTAGATCAAGAAAGCGAGCGCATGTTAAGTGAGTCCTTGCAGGCTGCAGTTCCAGGAAGCACGGTTATTGGGGAAGAACACGCTGCTAACAATCGCACATTAACGGAATATACATGGGTAATCGATCCCTTAGATGGTACCACAAATTTCTTACATGGCTTGCCTATTTTTTCTATTTCTGTTGCATTATTACATCATGGAGAACCGGTTTTAGCTATTGTAGATCTTCCCGTTTTGAAGGAACGATTTACTGCCATGAAAGGCCAAGGAGCGTGGCTGAATGATCTTCCCATTCGAGTTTCAGATAATCCAATTTTGCAAGATTCCCTTTTAGCAACGGGCTTCCCCTACCATAATTTTGCCGAAATGTCGCAATATTTAGAGGTGCTTACTCACTTCATGTTAAATACCCGGGGCTTAAGAAGAATGGGATCGGCAGCCATTGATTTGGCATATACCGCTTGCGGAAGATTTGATGCCTTTTTTGAATTGAATTTAAGTCCATGGGATATCGCAGCTGGCGTATTATTGGTACGTGAAGCAGGGGGGACGGTATGCACGTTTTCGGGAGATCCAGATGTTATTTTCGAAAATCAAATCGTAGCAAGCAGTGCGGCGTTGTATCCCGAAATGAATGATGTTTTGACCGCCTCTTTTTCATGACCTAGGTCATGAATTTGTCGGTTTGGTGTTTGGCTTGTAATTTGCGCGAATGGAATGGGCATTGGCAATATTAAAAGGGATTGGATATGGCCTATTTCTAGGAGTAATGAGTATAGGTCCGACCTTTTTTGCGCTAATACAAATGGGCATGCAAGGGGGAAAGGCAGCGGGTTTGCGCATGGCTGCGGGTATTTTCCTGAGTGATTTATTAGTAGCTCTGGGTTGCTTTTTTGGTTTAGCTGCTTTTTTTATAACTCCTGATTTTCAATTGGGATTTTCGGCATTCGCCGCATTTGGGATTCTATTCATGGGGGTCAGGGGAGTGGTTGTTGGGTATCGCAAATTTTTAACTAATTTGCATAAACCAATTGATCATAAAGCCAATTTCTTTCAAGGTTTTTTTGTGAATTTATTGAATCCTTTTGTACTTATTCTATGGGTGGGTATTTTGGGTGCTATATCGGTAGGTCATGATTCGCTGACACAAGATCGCTACCTCATTTTGGCGGAAATGATTTCCATTCTGCTCACTGTTTTTAGTTTAGACTTAGGAAAGGTGTACTTGAGTGATTTTATAGGTAAAAAGCTAAATATTAAAGTGTATTATCACATAAGTAGGTATATCGGATATGTATTAATTGCAATTGGTACCTATTATATGTATCATTTTTTTAAGTTGCTATTGCCTATTATCAAATAGAATAAGATGGGTTTTTTAGGAGATCATATAAATATTTTATTGAATGCAGTTCTCGCCTTAATCATGTTCGGGTTAGGTTTGAGTTTGCGAAAAATTGATTTCCAACATCTAATAGAACAGCCCAAAGTATTGGCAATTGGTTTGAGTACCCAAATGATTTTACTGCCTTTATTGGCGGTATTGCTGGTTTCCCTTGTGGAGATGTCTGCAGCTTTCAAGGTCGGCATCTTGATTCTTTCCGTATGTCCTGGAGGCGTTACTTCTAATTTAGTGAGTTATTTTGCAAAGGGGAATGTGGCACTATCGGTGTCGTTAACGGTATCAAATGCAATAATTACCTTGTTTACGATTCCGGTATTGGTAAACCTTTTCTTGGATTTGTTTTTCAATTCGGGTGGAGCGACGTCGATAGAATTGCCCTTTCTGGATACTGTTTTTAGTATTTTTATGGTTACTATTTTGCCCGCAAGTTTGGGCATGTTGGTGCGATATCGGGTCGGGAGAAAAATCGCTAAGATTCAAAAAGCGGTTAATATTATTTTCCCAATTCTCTTGCTGATGGTATTCGGTATTAAATTTCTAGCGGGGAAACCTGCTGGAGGAACTGCAATTTCTACTTCGGAGATATGGGCGCTTACCCCTATTGTTATTGCCCTAAATGCGGGTGCTTTTGCGTTAGGGCATATCATGGCGTGGATATTTAAAATGTCGTTCCGAAATGCAACAACCATTGCAATCGAAATTGGGCTTCATAATACCGCTTTGGCTTTATTGGTAGCAGGAGATATTTTGGGAAATCCAGAAATGGAAAAACCCGCCTTGGTATATGCCTTGTATTCCTTTTTAATTACTTACGGACTTTCTATTGCATTTGTAAAATGGCGTTTGCTTCGATTGAAGCACCGCAAACAATTCATTAAGTAAATGATGCACCTTCTTGGTCCATTTTTCGGCGATTAAAAAATTGGATTAAAGGTTCTGTAATGGCTTCAGGTATGAGGTGTTCCGCACTTTTTTCTTGCCACAATAAATCTCGGATTTCAGTTGCAGATATGTCAATTAGCGGCGCATCGTACCAAGTAGCCTTGTAGGGCAAAGGTGCCGGAGGTTTTTCAAATCCAGGTCGGGCATACACATGTAAAGGTGCCATTGCTGCTAATTCCTCTGCATTTTGCCATGTATGAAATCCATGCAAATTATCGGCGCCCATAATAATGCCAAATTGCAAATTGGGATATTGGGCAACTAAGTGCATAAGGGTTTTATACGTATAAGAGGGTAGGCTTAAATGGAACTCGTCGTCTTTACATTCGAAATAGGAAGTATCTTTAATAGCAGCTTGTACCCATTCTAATCGTAAGTTGGCAGGAATTAAGGTTTCGCCAGACTTATGCGGATTTAATGGTGATGGAATAAACCATACAGAATCAAATCCTGCATGCTGTTTCATGTAATGTGCGACTTCCAAATGTCCTTTATGGATAGGATTAAAGGACCCAAAATACAAACCGATACGCATACTTATTTTTCAAAGAAACTATTCACTAAATCCTCGCAGCGTTCAAAGGTTTCTTCTAAAACGTCGTTAACCACGATTACGTCGTATTGATTTTCAAAGCTCAATTCATAGGTCGCCTTATTGATACGCTCGTTCAATTCGTGTTCTACTTCGGTGCTTCTTTTGGTAAGTCGTTCCATAAGTACATCAACACTTGGAGGTCTTAAAAAGATGGCGAGTGCTTGATCGCCAAAAGCTTTTTTTAAATTAAGCCCACCTTTTACATCCACATCAAATACGACCATACGATTCTGTGCCCAAATTTTTCGAACCTCACTCCAAAGGGTGCCGTATAGAATTCCTTGATATACTTCTTCGTATTCCAAGAAATCGTTTTTGGCAATGCGTTCGCGGAACTCGGCTTCTGAAAGGAAGTGGTATTCCCGGCCATTTTCTTCCCCCGGTCTGGGCTTTCTTGTAGTGGCACTCACAGAAAAACCCAATCTGTTTGAGAGGGTACTCATGAGGTGCTTCACAACCGTGGTTTTTCCCGATCCTGAAGGAGCCGAAAATATCAATAACTTTTCCAATGCTTAACGTAACAAAACTTTTGTGGTGCAAAGGTCGTTGTTTTGTTTCAATTTAACGAGATACATCCCTTTTGCTAAATTTTCACATGAAATAGGCAGTAGAGCAGTATGCAATGAGTTAATGGATTGATTGTATATTACTTTGCCTTGTAAGTCAAGGATTTCAAGGAAGCAAGGACTTGCGTTTTTTACAAATCTTTCTGGTATATCTAGTGTGAATTCGTTTTCAGCGGGATTGGGATAGGCCTTTAAATCTGAGCTATAACTTCCAAAATCTTGGGTGTTTACTTTATAACCCACGCTGAAATCCAATTGCAAACCAGATCCAAAATCACCAGCAAAGGTATGTAATAAGGAACCGTTGTCGGCATTGCGCAGTTGTAATGCACCATTGCCATCGAAGGTATTCGCCCACCAATTTAAACCATCTTCATTTAAGGGGTATTCTGCCGGAGATTCTCCCGAATCGTCAATTACAAAAGTGAAACAACCGTTGTAAACTTCCAAGGTATCTCGATAAATGGTATTGGCAGCACTGAAATCATTGCGTTCTTTAATGGTATGGCCACCTGCATCCAAAAGTCTCCAAGAGGTTTCTTTAAACGCATTATTCGTGCGGAACATGACCACTATTCTAGAAGGCATGAGCACCGGGGCATCGGGCATGGTAACTCGCAAAGTATTGTTGCTCGCATCTTGATCGGATTGGCCATTAACTTTTTCAATGGTAGCTTCGAAATCTGAACTAACGGGAGTCCAATCCATTTTATAGGGCAAACGTACTTCCTGAGTTTCGCCAAAATTAAGCACGCCCACCCAATGATGATTAGAAAGGCTTCCCCCAGAAATTCCATACGCAATGTCTAAAGAATAAATAGGTGTGGTTCCGTTGTTGCGGACCTTAATGATGGGTTCGGAGCAAATGGGATTTTGACGCAAATATTGCGGATGGGTACTGGGTTGTACCACATCGATTACTGCGGCATCGCTTTGATACTTATGTGGGCCGTATTCTATCAAGTAACAGGTTATCACATAATTGCTATTTCCCCCCGTTTTGGTATACGACTGCATATCGAGATCGAAGGTATGCGAGGAATCGCCAGTTTCGAGGAACTCATAATTGTATTCTTCTACGTTTTGACCGGGACACCATGCCGAACGGTCGTAAATCCATGTTCCAGATTGCGGATAAACGGGATTTGCACCGCAGTCGTCGCGCCAAACCAAAGAGGTATCTACATATTTGCCATCGAGCCACAAATAGCGATATCTGGGGCAGAATTCCGCACAATTACTCGGCTGATCCATACCATGTCCGGTTTGTATAATTTTAATTCGCGAAGTATGGGTATTGGGTTTTGGTGACCATGTAAACTCTGGAGCCTGAGTGTCGAAGGCTGCATCATCACCAAAAGGTACGCTCTTTTGATACATGCGGGTAATACCTAAAACATCGCGAAGGGGTTCTCCCTCTATGAATACAAATTTCAAATCTATGATCCAACCGCGATCGTTTTTAGTTTCATAACCGGTATGTCGATATTCAATTTCAACCGAATCGCGTAGTAGGGATTCAAAATCCGTGATTTCGAAGCGCCAAGTGTGTTTCCAACTTTTATTGAATCCAAAGCCGTAAGGGGTTATGAATCGCATTAATTCCCAATTGAGAGTATCGTTATGCGTGCCTTTGCGTGTGCGCAAGTATATGTAATTGAGATAATCCCATTCGCCGCAGCGCAAGTTATCCGGACATCTAAAGCTAAGTTCTGCATATACGCGTTGGAACTTTCCTTCTTTGGGGAAGTTTCCCCAGCCATAATATCGGGTATTCCCTTTGGAGGGATCGGTTTGAATTAATACGTTCTGGTGGGTATAAATTTCTTGGGTATCTCCGTTTTTGGCCCATGAGCTTCCCCCGATTAACAGGGTTAATAAAAAAATAATGCGGTGTTTCATGAAAAAATAGAGTGCCAAATTAAAGAAATTAAGTGTAAATCGTATGGGTATTAGGGTAGGAATCGGACATCTTTTGATTTTTGGTGCCCTGCGAATTAATGAATTGATAATCTAAAATCAATGTTAGGGACTTATTCGAAGGGGAGTTTTGTACTAAGTTTACTATGATAAAAATAATTAGGTTAATTTTAGGTGTGTGGATGATGTCGGCGACGGCGTCTTTTGCTCAAAAAGGCGTATTCTTTTCAGAATATGCAGAAGGTACTTCTAGTAATAAATATTTAGAGGTTTTTAATGGTTCAGGTGTAGATATTAATTTGAATCATTATGCAATTAGAACCGCCTCTAATGGTGGAGGCTGGCAGAATAATTTGGTTCTTTTCAATGGAAAAGATTCGATTTTGAAGGCAGGTGCTGTTTATGTGATAGGTAATTCTCAAGCAAATCAAACCATCAAAGATTCTTCTGATGAAACCAATTCGATTACGTTCTTTAATGGTAACGATGCACGTGCGTTGGTTTATTTGAACGGGTCTGATACCATGATTCTGGATCAGGTTTGTGATCCTAACTACAGTGGTTATGATGATGTGGCGGGCGTTTTAGAAGGTTTTAAAAATGACGGAGCTTGGATTCGTAAATCTCATATTGAAGAAGGAAATTATGGCAATTGGAAAATGAGTCGTGGATACGATTCTGCTAGTTCTGAGTGGTTATTTACTGCGGGACCTTCCGCAACCTATACCCCTGCTACCCTTCGTTTGCATACACAAAATCCTATTAGGAATTTTAAGTCGGGAGACCTGGCAATCGTTGCATATCGCGCAAGCGGAGACCTCATCGCCGACGAATTTGCGTTGCTCACCTTCGTAGATATCAAAGAGGGCACCCAATTAAAAATCACAGACATGAAATATACGGAAAATGGCATTTCTCAATGTGAGGGTGGTTTAATCTGGACTGCACCTGCCGGGATAAAATCTGGCGATGTAATAGTGGTTGGTAATGATAATGCGGTGGTTGACACTGGGAAATTAGAAGGAGACGGTTTCGGGTTAAGTTCAAGTGGTGATCAAATCCTTATTTACGAAGGACCTTTCTTCAATCCCAATTTTGTAACCGCTTTGAGTACTAACGCGTGGTCTGCAAGCGGCATAACTTCTTGTAAAGGAAGTAATTCTCTTTTACCTAAAGGGTTGACTAATGGCACCAATGCCATCAGTCATGAATCTAATTCAAATAACCTATCTGGGAATACAGCCAATGCCTATTATAGTGCAAGTCAAACTGGAACTGTGGCAGAATTGAAATCGCGTGTTTTTGATTATAAGAACTGGGAAGGTGCTGATCCAAAAATAGATCAAATTTGGCCTAAATGGAATTTCTTCAATGAAACAAGTAGCCCTTCATTCCGTTTATTGAGTCCTACTAATGGTGCGGAAGTTACCGTATTAGAAAAAGACACATCGCGCATTGTGATTTCTTGGGAAGCTATGGAAAATGCATCGGGCTATACTTGGGAACTCACTACCTTGAACGGTAGCCTAGACACTCCTTTAATCTCTCTATATTCAGACAATTTTGGAGTAGATACCATTTTAACACTAACTAGTGGGGTAGTAGATTCTCTACTTGCAGAATTGAATGTGGCTAAAGGTGTAAAAGTTGATTTAAAATGGACCGTAACAGCGTATTTCTTGAATCAATCCGTTGTTCGCGCCGATACTTTCCATGCAATTTCTATTACCCGTAAAGACAATACTCCGGTAACGTATAATTTCAAAGCAGGTGATATGGCCGTGGTGGCATACAGAATGAATGCATCCACGCCTGATGAGTTCGCATTGTTAACATTTGTAGATATACCAGCAGGAGCGAAATTAAATTTCTCCGACGATAAATATGCCGCAGGTGTTCAATGTGATGGGGGCGACCTCGTTTGGACAGCTCCTGCAGGTGGAATCAAAGCTGGTACGGTGATTTCGGTTTTAAATGACAATCCTGGAGTTTCATTAGGAACGGTAACCGGCGGTTCCTTTGGATTGAGCAGTAGCGGAGATCAAATCATGATATTTGAAGGCACTCCGGATAAAGCACAACATATTACGGCACTTAGTTCGAATGCGTGGTCTGCCGATCCTGTTACCTGTACATCTAAGAGTACTTCAGAATTGCCAAAAAATCTAACTAATGGAACTAACGCCATTAGTCATGAATTGACAACCGGTAACGACGCGGGTAATACGGTAAACGCCTACTACACCGGAACCATGGAGGGAACCTATGATGAAATCAAGAAATTGGTGGTCGACTACAGAAATTGGAACGGTTCGGCTTCCGGAACCGAAGCACAACAATGGCCAAATTGGAATTTTACCGGTAAAGCGGCTTCAACTGCTCCATTAAGTGCATTTGAATTCCGCGTTTTCCCTAATCCAAGCAATGGAATGTTGCATTTCAATAAAGCGATCCAAGCACAAGTATACAATATATCTGGAGTTTTGGTGGAAACTTCAAGCGCAAAAATAGACCGTCTGGATTTACGTCACCTAAGCTCTGGCATCTATTTGATTAAAAATGAATACGGTGCCACTCAAAAAATAAGCATTCAGTAGTTCCATTTCTTCATACGTTTAGTTTTTAGAAAAAGGGGGCTCGTGCCTCCTTTTTTGTTTTTTTACATAATATTTTATTAATAATAAGGATAAATGCCAGGAGTTAATTCGAAGATGATTATGAAACGATTTATTAACGTTCTATTTATCTTGTTTGCATTTGTGGATATGGCCATCGCTCAAAATGTTTTTTCGGGTTCTATTTTAGATGCATCCACAAAAACACCGGTTATATCTGCTACAATTTCAAATGAAAAAGGCGACAAAATGGCCTACACCAAGCTCGATGGTACGTTTAAATTTCAAGCCGATGTTGCTGACCTAATCATAAAAATAAATCACCCAGATTTTCAATCGATCACCATAAATATTCAATCAAATATTTTCAATTCAATAGAATTAAATTCGATTTCTGAAAAAATTGGAGCGGTTGATATAAATATTAAAAAAGGAGACAATACCGAAGCCAGTGGCCGCTTTACAGAAAAGGTTTCTATGAATCTTCGCAATGTGATTTCTTCTCAAGAGATAGAAATCTCGCCCGATATTACCGTGGCCAACGTTATTCAGCGGGTTTCCGGTGTTTCAATAGAGCGTAACGATAATGGCGATGGGCAACATGCCATAGTTCGGGGTATGGATAAGCGCTATAATTACACCTTGGTAAACGGTATAAAAATACCTTCCCCAGATAATAAAAACAGGTATGTGCCCTTGGATATTTTCCCATCCGATCTACTAGATCGATTGGAGGTAAGTAAGGCTTTAACACCTAATATGGAAGGCGACGCCATCGGTGGGGTCATCGATATGAAACTTAAAGACGCGCCCAATCGCTTTGCCTTAAATGTAAATGCGGGTACCGGTTACAGTCAGTTATTTATAGATCGGCCTTATCGCTCTTTCGATGCTTCCGAAGTAAATCGTCAATCACCTGCTTCCGCTAATCCTGCGGGCTATCAGGCGACAGAATCTGATTTTCCAATGTCGAATCTCACTTTTACCGACATACAAGCCCCCCTCAATCAGCTTTTCGGAATGTCGGTTGGAAATCGTTTTTTAGGAGGTAAACTAGGCGGAATTGTAGCTATAAGTTATCAAAATACGTACCGCGGCTCGAATTCGATGTTCATGTCGACCTTTATTCAACCCGAAACCAATACTCCGTATTACGAAATTCTACAGTTGCGAAAATTTTCGGCGCAACAACAACGATCGGGAATTCATACCAAGTGGGACTATAAAATCAATCGAAAAAACGAGTTGAGCTTTTATGGCGCCTATATTTCATTGGTGGATCGTCAAACGCGCGATCGAACCGATACGATTTTGAAAATTGGAAGAGGACAAGGTCCAGGCACCGGTCGCGTTGAATTGCGTAACCGCAGCCGCCAACAATTTCAAAATATTTACAATGCTACGCTACAAGGGAAACACCTTTTTGGTGACCTGAAAACCGATTGGTCTTTGGTGTATTCTTTGGCGCAGCAAGACAATCCCGATATGGCACAATTTGCCCTATTAACAAGTGTTACCAAGGATACTTTAGGGAATTTCATAGACGATCCAGACGTGATAGACCGAGATTTTACACGCCGGTGGATCAATAATAGCGACCAAGATATAGCGGTTTATCTGAACAATTCATATCTGATGGATTTAGCAGGTGGAGATATGGAATGGTCTGCTGGTGGTTTGTATCGTCATAAAGTGAGAACCCATCATTTTGCTTCTTATTTGTTTAATAATTTTCCGGTAGGTCAAGTTTGGACGGGAGATGTAAATAATCATGCGTGGAAGTTGCGTAACAGCATTGGAACGCCTCGCGATCCTTTGAATTATGATTGTAACGAAGACGTTTTGGCTCTTTATGCTATGGGGAAATACACCCTACGCCAGTGGGAAATACTTGGGGGTGTGCGGTTAGAGAACACAGCATTTTCTTGGGTTACTCAAGCCCCCAATAATGTGGCGGGCCGAACAGGGGCTAAATCTTACTCGGATATTTTACCCAGTTTGCATGCAAAGTACAAACTGAATGATGGTAAAACGCAGATTAGGACCTCTTATTTTGCTTCTATTTCACGTCCAAGTTTTTATGAAGTCATTCCCTATGAAATAAACGAGGAAGATTTTAGAGAGCGCGGAAATCCTTTTATTGAGCGTACCCAAGCGCACAATATAGACCTGCGTTTTGAGCATTTTAGCAATGCCTTGAACAAAATCATGGCGGGTGTATTTTACAAAATTATCAATAATCCAATCGAAAATGCCTTGGTTATCGATGGTCAAACCATTTTTGCTCAACCCAATAATTTTGGAACCGCCACGAACTACGGTTTCGAATTTGATTTGGCATATTACTTGGGCAATTTCGGGGTTCGAGGTTTTTACACCTTTACGCAATCTGAAATTACTACCACAAAATTGGTGAAATTCCGCAACAGTGCAGGTAATTTAACCGAGCGCAGCGAAGAGCAAACCCGACCCTTACAAGGTCAGTCGAAGCACATTTTTAATGCATCTTTATTGTATAAAAACGCTAAAAAAGGCACCGACGTGCAAATATCGGGGGTGTATACGGGTCAACGTATTATTTCGGTTTCTCCCTATAAGGACAACGACGTTTGGCAACGTGCATTTTTCATCGTGGATTTTTCGGTGGAGCAGCGAATCAATAAACGATTTACGGCTTATATAAAAGTGAACAACCTTTTGAATACGCCGTTACGGGCCGACATATTATTGCCCAATACCTTTAACCCGGAGCAGGCACCTTATTTGGATGCAAGCACCTCTGTTTTGGTTCGTGAAGATTTATACGGTCAAACGTATTTCGGGGGAATTAAATTCAATTTTTAAAAGAAAACCAATTTAAATAAACAATAAATCATGAAAAAAATCACATTTTATGCCGCTTTGATTGCGGCGATGACTTTCGCAGCATGCGGCGACGACACCACTACTGTTGATGATGGTGTTCAAGACAGCGTAAAAACGGTAAATGCCAACATGACCGAAATTAGTGGTTACTTGCGCGGAAGTTTGATGGCGGGTAAAACCTATTATATGGTGGGTACCGTTATCGTTCCTGAGAATGAAACATTGAAAGTAGAGCCGGGTGTTACTGTAATTGTGGGTAACGATGGTAGCGGTTCGGGCTTTGAATTTACAGTGAATGGAACTTTTGCTGCAATAGGAACCCAAGCGCAGCCTATTACTTTTACGGTAGCAGAAGCCGATCGTAAAATTGAAAATATCTTTGGCGGCTTATGGTGTGGATTCCAGGGCACGGCAACAGCGAAGGCAATCGTATTGAAATGGTGTAAAGCTTCGTATTTAGGGGGCCAGGGCGGTGCTGGTACGGCGCGTGCCGGTAAGAGCACTTATGGCTTTGCGAGTTTATCTCCTGAAACTGAGGTAATTGTTGAAGATTCTTATTTTAGCGGTTCTACGGATGATATGTTCCGACCAAATGGAGGTAAAATTAATATCGTACGTAACGTATTCGAATTTGCGGGTGAAACAGGAGGAGATGGTTTGAATATCAAAGGGGGTACCATTGGAAATATTGCTTACAATGTATTTATCGGTGGGGCTACCAATGCGTATAAAATTTCGAATGAAGGTTCTTCTACTGTTCAAACTAATGTAAATGTATACAACAATATCGCGTTGAACTGCGGATACCGTCGTTCAGGAAATACTCGTGGAACCAACATCAATTACGAAGTGGGTGCACGTGGTTACGCCTTCAATAATATTGTTGCCAATTGTAAGCGCGGTATGCGCGCTTTAGAAGATGCCGATTTGCAGAATATCAAATTCGATCATAATTTGTATTATGCGGCTTATGATGAAATGATTGCAGAAAAGATACCAACCGACGCCGTGACCTCGACCGAAGCAGTTTTAGGAACTAACAATATCATGGGCAATACGGGAGAAAACGACCCAATGTGGAGCAATGTAAATTTGAAGGAATTTACTTGGGATGATTTGATGGCAGGTTCTAACCAAATGCAAGGTATCAACGAAAAAGGAAACAAAGATTTCCGTTTGAAAGCCGGTTCTCCATGTATCGGAAAAGGAACCAAGCAGTGGGGACCTGTTCAAGTTCAGTGGAACGTAACGGGTGATTTAGCGCCTAGCATCATGCAGCCTAGCACCGATATCGGAGCATATCCTACAGATAATTCGGGTAATCAATATTTCTAATTTCTTTTCGAGGGAAACCGTTTCAGAGATTCTGTAATAATTGAATTCCTGAAACGGTTCAACCCGTTTTTCTACTTGAAAGAATTCTTCTTCATCGACCATTTTTTAATTGTAAATTTGAGCATGCGCCACTTTTTATGGATCCTATCCGGATCTTTTTTGTTTTCATGCAAACCCGAAACCCCTTCGGATTTGCCGAATTCTAAAGATCCATGGGCTGAGTCTTATACCGAAATGAATTACTCCATGGGAGGAATCCCTTATTCCGAAGCGTTTAATCCCATCCAAGAAAACGGCAAACTAGAAAGTACCCAACTAGTCGAAGCATCGGGTTTGGCCCCGTGTACGTATAGGTCGGATTGGTTATACGCCCACAATGATGGCGGCGATTACAATCGATTTTTTATTTTAGATACCACCGGTAAACATATCAAAAGCGTGATTGTACCTTACAGTGGCAATCGCGACATGGAAGATATGGCTGTGGATGCAAATCCCATTGACGGTAAAACGTATGTTTTTTTAGGCGATATCGGTGATAATGATGGAGTATATCCCGAAATCAAAGTGTACCGATTTGAGGAACAGTCCTTTTTAGATAATGGTCGAGATACCACGACCTTTAAAGCACAAACGCTTAAATTTAAATATCCCGACGGCCCGAGAGATGCGGAAACTTTGTTGGTTGATCCTTGGTCTCATCATTTGTATATAGTCAGCAAGCGTGATGCACGTTGCTGCATTTATAAAGCAAGCTACCCGTTCGATACCGTTGGTACCGTTACGTTGCAAAAGGTAGGGCAATTGCCCTACAGCGGTTTTGTTGGTGGAAGTATTAGCAGTGATGGTAAACACATTGTTTTAAAAACGTATTTGCAAGTTTTTTATTGGGAACGAAATGCCAATGAAACACTCATAAATGCCCTGTCGAGACAGCCGAAAATGCTTCCTTACAAAATGGAAAAGCAAGGAGAAGCTATTTGTTGGAGCCTCGATGCAAAGCAATATTATACAATAAGCGAGGGAAAAAACGAACCCATTTACATAGGTTCGCACAAGTAATTTATACAAATTCAAACATTAGGTTTTGCGATTTTCGCACTTTGGGTAATTGGGCAAGAAAGTCGTTTTCTTCGTCTCTAAAGCCAGCGGCTAAAATCACAGAGGATGCATATCCTTGTTCATTAAGTTTGAAATATGCATCCAATACATCTTGCTTAAAACCTTCCATGGGGGTGGTATCGATGCCTGCCCGTGCCGCTTCTGCCATCGCAAGTCCTAAAGCAATATAGCTTTGCTTGTGCGCCCATGACAATTGCTCTTCTTCTTTTTGATTTCGGAGGAAGCCGCTAACGCCTTGAATAAATTTGTCCAATTCTGCCAATTCTTGGTTGCGAGCTTGGGCCATGCGCTCGGCATGCAATTGGACATCTTCTGAGGTAGTGTTGATTTTGGCAGCAAATATGAAAAGGTGGGACGCTTCTATCGATTGGGGTTGATTATTGAAAATGGGTTTCATCGCTTCGCGGTGCGGAGAATCAGGACCCAGCACCCAAACTTTAAAAGTTTGTAAACCTAATGATGTGGGAGTCAAACGGATACTTTCCAGTATCAATTGAACTTGTTCTTCACTTAAATGTAATTTAGAATTATAGCGTTTTACGGCATAGCGCCAATGGAGGTGCGAAAGTGCGTTCATGTCAATATACACAACAATAATAGGTTGTTAAAGGTTCAAAGCCCCTTTAAAATATATGGAATTAATTTCCCCCTAAAATCAAGGGAAGGCCATCTTTGCCACTACCCACAACGATAATTTTAGCATTGGGAGAACTGGCTAATTCCTTGGTTGCTTCAATGCCTTTTTCTTTCAGGATTTTATCGGTCAATGACGCACTTAGAATTCCATTTGCCTTGGCTTTTCCTTCTGCATCAATACGCTGACGTTCAGCTTCTTGCTTGGCTTTTTCCAAGCGAAATTCGTATTCTAAGGCTTCTTGCTCTTGTTTCAATTTGCGTTCGATAGCGCCTTTTATCGTTGCAGGAAGGGTTACGTCGCGTATTAAAATATCATTCAATTGAACGTATTGGCGGTCGAGTATTTTTTTGGTTTCAGAAAAAATTTCATCTTGAATGGCATCGCGTTTAGACGAATAAATTTGTTCTGGAGCGTAGCGACCTACCACGCTTCTCGTTGCAGATCGTACCGCAGGGCGGATAACTCGTTCTATATATTCCTGACCTCTTTTTTGATGTAATAATCCCAGTTGATCGTATTGAGGTTGGCACCATATTGAGGCTTCTAATTTGATGTCTAACCCATTGCTAGACAAAACGCTTAATTTTTCAAAAACTTCTTGTTGGCGAACCTCGTATTTTACCATTTTATTCCAGGGAGCGATAACGTGAAAACCTTCCCCATAGGTATTTTTAGTGTCTACACCTCCAGAAAAAGGTTTGTATATGACCCCGGCATAACCAGATTCTATGGTAATGGTTGATTTAAATAGAAAGTAAATTAACAGAATTCCAATGGCAATGCCGTAAACTGTTTTCTTGGGAAATGAATTCATTTGTGTGAAATCTATGGGATTGTCTGACATTCTTACAAGGTCGTATTTTTTTAAGCTATTTCCAAATTACCTTAAAGAATGAGGACAATATGCAAACTCTTTTTTTATGTGATAATTCATAACTTTGCTAAATGGGATATGCCAAATTTTTTAGCTTGATTTCCTTTTTTGCGGTGCAACAAGCATTTTCACAAGTTGAAATCTTGGAAAGTGCCAAGGTGTCTAAAATTTCTTCCCTAGATAAGGAAAATGAACTACACATGGATTCTTCAAAGCAGGAGCCCAAGTTTGTTCATGTAGAACATATCGCGAAATACAAAAGTGGGATGAATGAATTATATGCCTTTATTGGAAGTAAAGTGAAATATCCCGTTCGATGCATAGAATTAGGACTTGAAGGCACTGTGATTGTAGAATTTGTGGTTGAAAAGGATGGAAGATTAAGCAATGTTGAAGCACTTACGAAACATAAAACCTGTCCGGAAATGAATGAGGAGTCCATTCGTGTGGTTAAACTAACGAGTGGTAAATGGAAGCCTGCCGATCAAAATGGCACGAGTGTTCGATCTAAATACCGGTTGCCGATTCGTTTTGATATGGAATAAATTCCATTTTTAAATTGAAAAATACCAAGAATATGGGCTCCTAATTTTTATTGAGTCTTACTAAAAATAATATACATTTCATTCATTTTGTGTCATTTAATAAGCGTTTGATTTTGAATAGTCGTTTTTTATCGTAACATTTGGAAAAACTATAATTACGGCTTATGAAAAAAAAACTACTGACTTGCATTGCCCTTTTGGTCGGAGGACATTTATTTGCTCAATCCACGGCCTTGCATTTTGATGGTGTAGACGATTATGTAAAAATAACGGGACATACGGATTTAAGCGGTCCCAAAACCATCACCATCGAAAGTTGGATAAACGTCGATAATTTTAGCAGTTCACCATGCAGTAATTGTGCGCCCTTAGTTTGGCACCAAGGCGGCAGTTATCGCTTTGGAACGGGAAATGCTCGTGGCTTGCATTTTGATTTATCTGATGGAAGCGGAACCCAAACCTTGAATATTACTTCTGCGGTCTTGAAAGACAGTGTATGGCACCATGTGGCAGCAACCTTTGATGGTGCTTGGATGCGCATTTATTTAGATGGTAACGTGCTGGATTCTTTGAAAACAAAGTTTCAATCCATAGGGTATTCTTCTTCAACAACGGATGTTTGGATTGGTGACCCAGCAACGGGTTATGGTGGTATCGCAGAGGAAACACGCATTTGGAATTATGCACGTAGTACCAAAGAAATCAGGGAAGGTATGATTACTTCCTACGACAAAACATTCAAAGGCTTACTCTTGCAATTGAGTTATGAAGATGGAATTCCTTATAAGGATAATACGAAAGTAAAAGGAGTAACCGATTTGAGTGGATTGGGTAATAACGGATCCTTAGAAAATTTCGCACAAAAAGATTCCACATCTAATTTTGTCTTGGGTTTGTCGTATTGCGACACGGCAGTATACGGTTCACTGAAGGTTAATGCGTGTGAACAGTTTCGGATGCCTTCTGGCAGACGTATAGTTACTAAGTCTGGAAACTATTCCGATACCATTCGTTCCTATCAAGGGTGCGATTCAATTATCGATATCGAAGTAAAATTGCGATATAATACAACGGGTAAGTTAACCGTAGTTACATGCGACTCCTTTAAAAGTTTGGCAGATAAAACCTTGGTTTACCGTAAAAGTGGGGTTTATCAAGAACGTATTCCCAATTTCGTGGGTTGCGACAGTATTATCAATATTTATTTGACCATTACACATCCTAGTGAAAAAACATTTAAATACAGGGAATGTGGTTCGGTTATTTTAAATGGAACAGGTAAAAAGGTAAGCAAATCTGGAATCTATATAGATACTTTTATAGGTTGGGGTGGTTGTGACAGTATAATAATTCATGAAGTAGAAATTCTTCAGAATAGTTCAGCAACTGCGAATCTGAACTTATGTAGTTTTGTGGCTTGTCCTACTGATAAAAATGTAGTGTATAAACAGCCCGGTATATATTACGACACCATTAAAAATGTTGCGGGTTGTGACTCATTGATTACCTACAATGTAATTTCAGCCAAAACGACTGGTGAAACAGATATAATTGCTTGCAAGAGTTTTAAGTCGCCAAGTGGAAATGCAACATGGACAGAATCGGGAACATATAGAGATACGCTTTATGGCGGAAACTATAAAGCATGTGATAGTTTTGTGGTGATTAATCTTACTGTGATTAAACCTCAAAATGCGCAAAAAAGTGTTACAGCTTGTGAGTCGTATACCTCTCCAGGAGGAAAGCGTGTAACCACTTCAGGTAAAATATTTGAAACCTATAAATCTCAATTAGGCTGTGATAGCATTATTCAAACAATCGATGTAACGATTGTAAATATTGATCTGAAGATAAATCGTGATTGGAATACCTTAATATCCGCATCTAAAGATGCAAGTGGCGCGAAATTTCAGTGGTTGGATTGCCAACAAAATTTGCAAAAAATCGATGGAGAAACTTCTGCAGAATTCGCAGCAAGCGGAAACGGAGAATACGCCGTTGAGATCACCCAGGGCTCTTGCATAGATACCAGCCGTTGTATGGTTTTTGCCTTTACGTCTAAAGAGGAAATGGGTAAAACCGTTGTTCAGGTTTATCCAAATCCAAACGATGGAAACTGGCAATTGCAATTGACAGAACCTATTCGCAATGCCCGCGTAACAATCTGGGATGCCACTGGGAAATTGATTTGGGAATCGTTCTATGAAAACCTAGAAAGTAAGGCCATAGAAACCAATTTACAAACGGGTATGTACACCGTATTAATAACAGGAGATGAGGTAAGGTATGCCTTGCCTTTGATGATAAAATAAATATGGGAAAGGGGCTTTTAGCCCCTTTTTTCCCTATAATACTTATTTATAATGGTAGATATTATGAAAAACATGTTCCGTTTTCTGATGATTTTTTGGCTATCCATTCATGTTTCGAATGCGCAAAATAGCCTTCATTTTGATGGCACTGACGATTATGTTATATGCGGTACCGATACCAGCTTGTCTAATTTTAATTATAATTTAACTATAGAAGCATGGGTGTATGCCGATCAATGGAAAACCAATGTTTATGAAGGTGGAATTGTAGTTAAGGAAGATAATTCCAATAATTATGGATACATGTTGCGTGCTGGAAATGGCGGTCGTTTGAATTTCGCTATCGGACAAGGCTCTTGGCGTGAATTAACGACTACCTCAGCGGTGATGCAAACGAATCAATGGTACCATGTTGCTGCTACTTATGATGGTTTTGTTATGCGTCTTTATGTAGACGGTAAACAAGTAGATTCGCTCAAGGAAACCGATAAAATAGGAATTAGTACCAACACTCCTTTAGCTATTGGGAGTCACAGTGTGCCCACTTCCTATCAACGATTCTGGGCCGGAAATATCGATGAAGTGCGTATTTGGAAAACTACTCGGACCGCAGCTGAGATTGCCGCTTATATGAATGATGAGTTTTGTGAAGGGGAAAAAGGATTGGTTCTTTATTATAAATTTAATGAGGGAACTGCCAATGCGAGTAATACGGGTATTAATGTAACGAAAGATTATTCTGGTAAAAAGAACGATGGCAAACTACTCAATTTTGCACTGATAAAATCAACCTCTAATTGGGTAGGTGGGGTGAATCTAAATACTACATCCACTTCAGGCTCAACAAGTGTGCGCAAATGCGATAGCTACCGCCTTCCAGCATCCCAAAAAAATGTGTACCAATCGGGGGTATACAAAGAAACCATCGATAATTATATGGGATGCGATTCGGTTTTAACCATCAATTTAACGATTGACAACTCTTCATTCCGCGATATTTATTTATTGGGATGTGATTCTGTACAATCGCCAAGCGCATCAATGTTTTATACGAAATCGGGTTTGTACAAAGAATTTCTAAAAAATTATAAGGGTTGCGATAGCATATTAAACTTGGATATTGTTATTACCAAGCCTAAAATTAGTATCAAGAATTATAAAAATTGCAATGAGGTTACCTTGGAAGGAAGTGGAAAAAGAGTAACAGAATCAGGTACTTATCGCGATTCATTTAAAGCTTGGGGCGGTTGTGATAGTATTATTGAACATCGCGTGGAGGTTTTAAAACCCAGTAGAGATACGCAAACTTTATATTTATGTGGATTTTTAATTTGTCCGACCGATAAAAATTTAATCTTCAAACAGGTGGGAACGTATTATGATACCATATTAAATACAAATGGTTGTGATTCATTTATTGTTTATGAAGTGGTTTCTGCAAAAACTAGTGGCAATATTGATGTGAAGGCATGTACTTCCTATAAGTCTCCTAGTGGAAATTATACGTGGACAGTTTCGGGCGTGTATCACGATACCTTGATAGGATCTAACCGTTTTGCCTGTGATAGTTTCGTGCAGGTTAATTTAAGTATCAATAAGCCACAAGTTACGCAGAAAGACATAAGCGCCTGTTTTAGTTATACTTCACCCAAAGGTAAAACCATTAGTACATCACAGAAGATTTATGAAAACGTGTTGTCGTATTTAGGTTGTGATAGCATTCAATACATTTATAATGTAACGATTGTGAATATAGATGATAAGATAAATCGCGATTGGAATACCTTGATTTCCGCATCTAAAGATGTAAGTGGTGCGAAATTTCAGTGGTTGGATTGTAAGCAAAATATGCAAAAAATCGATGGAGAAACTTCTGCAGAATTCGCAGCAAGTGGAAACGGAGAGTATGCTGTTGAGATTACGCAAGGCTCTTGCATAGACACGAGCCGTTGCATGGTTTTTGCTTATACATCTAAGGAAGAAATAGGTAAAACCCTTGTTCAGGTTTATCCAAATCCCAACGATGGAAACTGGCAATTGCAATTGGCGGAACCTCTACGCAATGCCCGGGTAACAATCTGGGATGCCACTGGGAAATTGATTTGGGAATCGTTCTATGAAAACCTAGAAAG
>CBFHGY010000009.1:0-41995 GCA_965655465.1 Bacteroidia bacterium
TGTAAAGATTTCAAAAGCGACATGAAATCCCAAACCGCGTATACATGGAACTCCATAAAGGTCTTCACATCCGAAACTGCACGTATGTGTTTATATACAGGATGTTCAATAATTTCCTTTCTTTGGGCGTTTAAAACGACATTGATTTTCTCAAAACGTTCTGGATTGTTCATGGGGCGAAAATAATTACAAATGTCTCAGGTATTATGTAAGTTTTCGCACATAAAACCCCTACAAATTCAAAAATACACGACCCATTTTTATACGTAAAAACCCATCGAAAATTTCGATGGGTTTATCGCATTTTTAAACGCATCTAGTCGGCTAATGTGCCGAATTTTCCTTGATTGAAATCATTAAACGCTTGCACCAATTCATCGCGTGTATTCATTACAAAGGGTCCGTGTGCCGCGATAGGTTCGGGTATGGGCTCCCCGGATAAAACTAAAACACAGGAATTTTCACGAGCTTGAATTTCAAAGTTTTCCCCTTTTCGGTCGAAAAGGCAAAAATGATCTTGAGGCACTTCCTCACCGTTCACTAAAATACTGCCTTCTATTACTACCAAACATGTACTGTGACCTTCCGGAAACTGATACGATGCAGTATCGCCTTTTTGGAGTTTAGCGTTAGACATGTGCAAGGGTGTGAATGTTTCGGCGGGACCTTGTTGCCCTTGGTAATTGCCTGCAATGAGTTCCACAAAGGATTCGCCGGTGCCGGGAAGGCTTATGCGCTTCATACTGGC
This sequence comes from Bacteroidia bacterium, assembly GCA_965655465.1. Lineage (GTDB taxonomy): Bacteria > Bacteroidota > Bacteroidia > NS11-12g > UBA955 > VMCP01. The sequence goes on from CBFHGY010000009.1 coordinate 749, forward strand.
ATTTGCGATGGCCTGATATTTGGGTTTTGACATTTTATCTTTTGCAGGAAGATTTACCCACAATTGCACCATTTGAAATTCGCCACCGGCTTTACTGAACTCAGCTTCGTGGTATTCTTTATGCAATACGCCAGAGGCGGCAGTCATCCACTGCACATCTCCTTCTCCAATTATGCCTCCACCGCCGCTGCTATCGTGATGGGCTACCCTGCCTTTATAGGCTATGGTAACGGTTTCAAATCCACGATGCGGGTGAACACCCACCCCACGAGGAGTTTCACTGGGTTGAAAATAATGCTTACTGTTATAATCCATCATGATAAACGGATTGGTGCGGTGCATGTCGATACGGTAACTGCTAGGAATAAAGGTATGAACGCGAAAACCATCACCCACGAAATGCGGTTCTGGTGGCGCCATGATGAGTTCAATCTGTTTTGGATTCATATTTGTTTAAACAAATGTAATGTGCGTTTATGGTAAATGCAAATGAAAATTGATAGGAATTCTATAATTAGAGTTTGAAATGTCTCCGTTTCAATCCTCACAAATTTGAGAAACCCTCGAAGCGATTCATGAGCATGATGCAAATTCAAGGCTTTGGCCATAAAATGCGCAAATCTGTGGAGAATGCGGTTAAACTTGTCGGATTTACAGGAACTGGGTTGCTTTAGCCTTTTAATATAAGGTAATGTTCCCGCTTTCGTTGATTATGCGATTTCCTTCCACGGTTTCGTCGAAAACGATGCTGATATTATAAATATACACGCCTCTGGGAACAAATTCGCCTTTGGGATCTTTCCCATTCCAAGCAACGGTAACGGGATTTTCGGCAATTTTCTCGCCCCAGCGGTTGTAGATGCGATAAGTACCCGTTTTGATCGCACAATTGGCATATTTACAATCGGTACGGGGCAACCATTCGTCGTTTACCCCATCAAGGTTATAGGGTGTAATAGCATTAGGAACACAAATTTCACAATCGCAATTGGCTTCATACACGTTCACAAAATCGGTGCGCGAGCCGCATCCATTTGAGGTGGTGGTTAAACTATAGGTATTGGTTTCGTATACGTTGAGCTCTGAACTTTGAGAACCGGTATTCCAACGATAGCTGAAAGGACCGGGATTGGGTTGAGTGCCTTTGAGCGTAAACAATTTCCCCCGACAATAATATTCGTTGTCGTTTAATACTTTAACCGGTCGATTTTCTTTGGTGATTCTAAAAGTATCGCGAACAATCCCACAAGCATTCTGCTTGGTTATCCAATATAAACCTACTTTATCGAAGGTTTTATATTTGGCGTTATCTCCATCATTCCACGTTACATCGGAATATATATCCCAGACGTCTTGAGCGTAAAACAACGGAAAATCACATAAGATCACATTCGACAGATTCAATTCCGGCAGTGGACAAAAGCGACAACCGACGGTCTGATTTAGTGCAGGAACTTGAGACGAATTGGGAGAAAAAGATTTAGATGCAAGTAAAATTTCGGAGTATCCCTTGGTGGGTCTTTTAATCATGCCACTTGCTTTTTTCGCTTTAACGGAATAAGCAATATTGGTACAAAAATCGGGATCACAAGGCTTGGTCCATGCAATGGTTATATGTGCGGTATCAAGTGCGGCATCGTTTCCTACCAAAACCAATCCGCCATCGCGCAGAGGAAAACTGTTTCTCACTACGGGATATGAAAAATCAGTTAAAAGGTTTGCATCCCCTACTTTCATGTGATGAACAAACTCCCAATTACCTAAAGAATCAATCTGCATGATGCCGTTGGCACTGATGCCATCGGTGCGCATTACACGACACAGGATCATTAATTTATCGCGATCGAAATAGGCCCTTTGTGCTTGTGACTCAAGGGTATCATAGGAATATTGCCAAAGCACCGAATCTTTAAGTACGTCGATACAAGCAGCCCAAACGTAATTTTTATTAGGAACATTGACATTCGCATTCAAGGATCCCACGATAAATACCCGAGAGGGATGTCGCGTAGAACGCACCACTTCATGCACCCGATAGTTCAAACTGGGCAATTCTGATTTGAAGTAGGAATTTTTCACAAAACCACCGAGGCTATCAAATAGCGTTAAAACGGGTTGAAACCCGGAAGATGTGGATGGAGATCCAGCGGGCAATCGTTCTTGATATTCCCCTGCTACCAACATCGAATTTCCCCAAGGAATAATACCTTTAAAATGGTGGAAGTCGGTAATAAATGGCAGCGTTTGTACTACAGGTTCTATAAAGGCCCTAGCATCCAATACATTGCCAAACCGATTTAAGCGTACACATACTGGCATGTGGATTCCGTTTACAGCGCCTTCACCTACGACCCAAATTTCACCGTTACTTTTAACTTCTACATTATTAAAAATTGCAGAACCAGGAACTCCGGGAATTTGATCTAATTGCCGGCCCCAACGATAGGTCCCATCTGGACCAATATTGGCAATCCAAGGTGAATACCCTGTGCTTGGATTCAAAATATTGGCGATAATAAGCACGCCTTGATCATCGGTAGAGAACAATCTTGGTGGAGATGCGAGGGCACCTATGACATCGTATTGCCGATGCCATTCTAATTTACCGGTATCGTTAAACCGGGTAAGTAGCACATGTTGGGCACGAGCCGGGTTATCGTAGGTAAGTCCAACCGTCCATACACCCCGTTGATTTTGAATTACATCCGAAACCGCATGAGTCTGTTTGTCACTAGTATCGAGTGTAATTGTGCTTAATTTATATACTTCCGGATACCCACAATATTCTTGCGCTTTCAATGGAAAAACGAAAAGAAGTAAAATGGCTAAGGAGAAAATCCATTGTCGAAGTTGTTGTATAGAAAGTGCCATTATTGAAAGGTATTCTTTTATATTCAAGGTTTTGCAAAGATAACAGCACTTCGATCGATTTTGCGCTATCCGGTTACTTCAAGACGCTCAATTGCGTCGAAAAGTTCGCTATCTTGAGCAAATAATGTCCCGATTGCAGAATCGAAGAAGTATGAATTTCATAAATCCTGTCTTGAAGTTGAACCTTTTTAATAGGAATTTTCCTGCCCAACAAATCGGTTAAAACCAAATCTTCAATAGACAAACCATGAGGCAATTCAATCTGAAAATCACCTTGATTGGGATTGGGGAAAATTTTCAATTGAAGTTCATTAACCGGCCTTACAAACTGAAGTTCATTGAAAACCAAGATAAACCGTTCCTCTAGTTTTGATACATTATCGGAAACTTCAAATGTATACAAAGTTCCATTTTGAGCATCCACGGGGATACGTTCTTGGGTAAAGCGATCCATTAAATAGGGGGTAATCCCGTTATAATTGTTTCCTTTAATATAGAGGGTATAAGAGGTGTGTCGATATTTGTTAATTCCCAAAAAGATGGAATCTTCATAAATTGGAAGGTAACGCTTATCAATACTATACCACTGATTTGCTTTATCTTTCACCCCTAAATTTTCATCTAAGTTGAATGCTTTAGTAGCATCCTCTGAGTTATACTCACTGTCATACGCATCTGAAAATTTCAAGGACACTCCATCACACACCGAACCGCCCTTCAGAAACGTATCTTTTTGATACAGTTGAATAATTAACTCAGATTCGGTATTTTCTTCTCTAAAGGTAGCATTCCTGGCTACCATTGCGGTATATATAAGCGGCATTGTGATACTTGCGGCTCCATTATTTTTTGTTTTAAAGAATGCAGATTGACCAGGCATCAAATACTTACCGGCTTCGGAACCCAATGAATTTGTGCCATTCGGAAGGCTCACGGTTACATAAGCGCCCCTTGTATTTATGTTCGGGTCCCAAATGTACATGATATCGCTTTTCATATTTACGTTGAAAAACGTGGAGCTCATTACTTGGCTAATATCTACGGGGGCTTGAAATGGATTTCCAACCAGTACATCGGTGTTGGCCACAGTTCCCGAAGGCATTGAGGTTGTTACGTCTGTTAAATTTAAGGTTCCCGTTGTACGCAATATGGTGTTCGATGGGGTTGGCGTATTTGAATTCAAATTTATAGTGCGATCTCCTCGAATCATTATCCGATAAGGCTTTCCAGCGGTAATTTTATCGTTGGTAGTATTATTCGTGGAACTTATGGCTGACCAAGATTGATTGCTATTGTCAAAAGTGAACAAAGATGCATTACCCGCACTTGTGGCATCCGTACCATTCGAGCCATCTCCTGTAATATGGGTACCGAAACCCGCACTGTTTGAACCCGATTCCTGCCAATTAGAGTATATAGTACCGGTACTGTTAACGGGACTCGAAACCAAGCGAAATGCACGTTTAGCTGGAAAATAACTTTCAACTTCTACATTTCCGGTAAACCCGTAGCGTGCATCGTCGGAAATCTGAGCGATCGCAGTACCTGAAGAATTGCTTTTAAAAACCAGATTTCCGTTTGCGTTGAAGTTACCCGAGTTTAAAACAATTCGGTTATACAACTTCAACTCGTTTTGCAAGGTTATTTCAGAAAGAATATCTCCTAAATCTAAGGTATGTAAAGCACTACTGGTTCCTGAACTGGCTTGGTCAAAATATAGATTCGTAGGCGCGGGGGTTCTCCCTATTTTTAGTTTTGAACTGGTGCTCCCTTTTATCGTACCGGTTCCTGAAATATTTCCATAAACCTGTAATAACTTCCCATTGATATCGAATTTCTTCCCAGAAGAAATTTCAAGAGCATTAAAATACGTTGATCCATTTAACACGGGAGTCGTTTTTGAAGTTGCATCAACAATAAAATACGATCCTTTTATAGAACTCATACGCTCGGAAAAATTCAGAGGATCTGACACATCCGAATCTGCATCTCCATACCAATGTAAAACATGTGGAACCAGGGTGTCTTGAGCGATTAAATTCGAGCTGCTTGAAGTCATTCCCATATTGGTTATTGTAAGGGGATTTCGCAGACGATCGTCATAAATCACACTCCCTAATGTCGTATTAGAAGAGGAGGCTAATCCATAATTGAACGTATATTGACAAATCAGATTGGAGGTAGATGGGTCAAGAACTTTAAAGCGGTTCTCTAGAATTTCGGATTGCGTGCGCTCTGTAGACCAAATCCGAACATTATCAATAACGGCATTAGCATATAAACCCGCTCCAACATTGGTTGCATCTGCCCCAATAGAAAGGTAATCAGAACCATCTAGAGTTGCCGTATTAATCGTTGTAACTAAAGAATCCATGAATGAAGTATTGCTTGATTGGCAATACACCTTCATCTTTGAATTCGTAATTACAAATGCTACGTGATACCACACATTTGCAGAAAGGCTCACTGTGGTAGTAAATCGAGAATCTAATGTTCCATTTGTAGAATAAAAAGCGAGATTATTTCCACTTGTAATATACGGTACGATGCGTGGCTGTGATCCGGTAATTTCATCGCGCAACGCAATTATATTCTGTTGAATATTGAGAGATGACAATTTAACCCAACATTCTATTGTTACAGAACTTGTGTTAACTGTGGTGAGATTCCCATAAAGATAATCATTCACCCCGTCAAAACTCATGGCGTTATTTGCAAACCAACCAAGTGAACCATTCCCCCAGACTGCACCATTAATGGTGCCGGTTACAGGAGTTACATTTGAACAATTATTGGTTACAGAAGTGCCCGTGCCTTCATCTAATTCGTAAGCGGCTAACAAACCTGATTCATCCGTATGCGGATTTCTCCTTGTATAAGTTGCAATTTGAGCAGGCGTGCGAACCACGTTCCAAAATCGAACGTTGTCCAATTCACCGCGAAAATAATTGGCGCTTCCCCCTACTAGACCTAAAACAAAATTATTATCTATTTGCGCACCCGTTGGAGCCGTTGAACTGTCAACAGCGGAAGCATTTACATATAAAATCTGCTTGGTTCCATTTTTTACCAGTGCTATGTGATACCAAGTTTCTTCACTTAGGCCCAATCCCGAAGTAAAAATCGCATATTGGGTTGTATTGTTATTGGCATCGCGCATATCTACATGCAAATCTCCGCGATTGATAAAAATACTTGGATTTCTGGTAACGGAGCCCCCATTTTGTGCACCCACGATTCCTGCCCAGTTTGTACCTTGTGCAGAATACAAACCACTACCTGCTTTTATCCATAATTCGATTGTGAAGTTTTGGATTCCATCGGTAAAAATTTTACTGTTTAATGCAACGGCATCATTAGTACCATCAAAAATCAAGGATGTATGTTGTGCCCCGGCAAACTGAACCGTTGCATAAATTGCAATAAAGAGAATTCGTTTTAAAGATTTTAACATTGTAATACAAACGCTAAATACGTATTTCGTTTGCGAAAATACGTCAATAAAGTGCCAATGATAATACCCCTTGATGTACTATTCTGTATCATGAAGATAAAAGTTGCCTAATTTCTCTAGAAATCCCAGAAAAATTCCTAAAACGATAACCTGTTTTTAACTATTAGGCAAGCACCGCTTCTTCGTGTTTTCTTAAGCGCAAGATCACCATTTTACTTGTGGGTGTATTGCTTTTTTTGGCTACGCTTTCTATTGGAACTAACACATTTGTTTCAGGGAAATACGTTGCGGCACAATTTTTAGGTATGCTAAAGGGCACAATAATAAAGTTGCGTGCAACGCGTTCGCGACCACCGTGATAGTTGAATAAATCAACCCTATCCCCTGCTTTAAAGCCTTGCATTTCAATATCCCTTTCGTTCATGAAGATAACCCTACGCTCATTGGTAATGCCTCTGTATCGATCATCTAAGCCATATATGGTGGTATTAAATTGGTCGTGACTTCTTAACGTTTGCATCATCAATTCGCCTTCTTCCAAAACGATGGGCTCAACATCTGCACAGTTAAAATTGGCTTTACCGGTGCTCGTTACCGAAAAATTGCCTTCTCTGGAACTGTTCGGCAAATAAAAACCTCCTGGCAATCGCACGCGATCATTATACAAATCAAACCCTGGGATGCACCTTTCAATATCCCATCGAATCCGATCGTAATGCTCCATATACCGATCCCAATTTACTACCGAATTATCGCCGAATACCGCTTTAGCCATGTGACACACAATCATGGGTTCGCTCTTCAAGTGATTACTCACAGGCTTCAAAACGCCTTTCGACATTTGAATTACGCCCATCGAATTTTCAGTGGTTACAAATTGCAATTCGCCGTTCAATACATCCTCATCGGTGCGACCAAAGCAAGGTAAAATTAGCGCTTCTTTGCCTGTTATAAGGTGACTTCTATTTAATTTGGTGGAAATTTGAACCGTTAACTGGGTGTTCTGCAAGGCTTCCGCCGTATATAAAGTATCGGGCGTTGCAGATAAGAAATTTCCGCCCATGGCTATAAAAACCTTGACTTTATTTTGGTGCATTGCACGAATACAATCTACTACATCGTAACCGTGTTCACGTGGCATTTCAAATTCAAAAACGCGTTCTAGATTATCCAAAAATACCTTCGAAGGCTTCTCATAAATACCCATTGTACGATCACCTTGAACGTTGGAATGTCCGCGAACGGGACAAGTCCCAGCACCTGGTTTGCCAATACTTCCTTTGGCAATTAACAGATTCACTACCTCCTTAATGGTGTCTACTGCATTGCGATGCTGGGTAAGTCCCATCGCCCAACATGCAATTATTTTCTTCTTGTTTTTAATCGCGTCAACGGTTTCCTTGATTTGATCGAGAGCAATTCCAGATTGTTCCACCAAAAAATTCAAATCTTTAGACTGTATATGAGCTTGCCATTCATTAAATCCAAAAGTCTGTTTTTCAATAAAATCAGCATCCCAAACGCTTCCTGGATTTTGAGCTTCTTCCTGTAACAATAAATATGAAATGGCTTGCAACAAAGCCAAATCACCATTGATCCGCACTTGTAAAAACAGGTCCGTAAGTCGGGCTTTAATCCCCAAGGCTCCTTTTATAGATTGAGGATCTTTAAAGGCCACCAAGCCTGTTTCAGGCAAGGGATTTACAGAGATAATCGTGGCTCCGTTTTCCTTTGCTTTTTGCAAAGCACTCAACATTCGGGGGTGATTGGTGCCTGGATTCTGACCGATAATAAAAATCACTTCGGCTTCATAAAAATCTTCTAATTTTACACTACCCTTACCGATTCCTAAAGATTCCCCCAAAGCTACGCCAGAAGATTCATGGCACATATTGCTACAATCGGGTAAATTATTGGTGCCAAATTGACGCACAAACAATTGATATAAAAAAGCAGCTTCGTTACTGGTCCTCCCAGAGGTATAAAAAACCGCTTCATTGGGATCGGAGCACGAATTTAATTGTTCAGCAATTTTAATAAAAGCGTTTTCCCATGTAATAGGCTGGTAATGACTCGCTCCTTCAGCGAGATACATGGGCTCGGCCAAACGCCCTTTTTTTCCTATTTCATAATCGTTTAACAAGGCTAAATCCGCTATGGAATTTTCTTTAAAGAAAGCTGCTGTAAGTTTTTTACTGGTAGCTTCTTCGGCTATTGCTTTGGCTCCATTTTCGCAATATTCCCCAATTACCGAACGATCATCATCAGGATCAGGCCATGCACAACTTGGGCAATCCACACCGCCTTTTTGATTCAAATTAAAAAGGGCTTTTAAACCGCGAGCAGGTCCCATTTCTGAAAAAACGTGCTTTACAGCAACTTTAACACCGGTAACCCCTGCCGCTGCATCCGAAATTTTACCGAGCTTCATTTTCAATAAAGTCTCTGGATTTTCAGGATTTACAAATACCCTTTTCTTTGTCATATTAACTCAAATTTGAACCTCTTTATACAATCCATAGCAATCAACTATCATTTTTTTTGTTGCGTTCAATTAATTCCTAGCAAACCGCATTTGGATTGGGATAATTATCGCTTTGATCTTCAAACGTGTTATCTAAACACACAAAATCCTTTTCCACTAAAAGAAAAAGTTCGGTACCATCAGGTAAAACTTGAATATGCTGAAAACCCACTTCTTCGCTGTCGGTCCACTGATGTGCCTGTGGTTCGGGAACTTCCACGGTAAATCCATTTCCATTCCACCGAGCTTGTAAATAGGAAATACCAGATTTCCGTGTTAAAGAATAGGTAAATCGCCCACCCAAAACATAGGTACTTTCACTTATTTCTCCAACCCGTTTAAAATCTGCAACTTCTGTTTTAGTGAGGCGCAGTCGCAATGAATTTCCTTTTATTCTGATTTTCATGATTTTTTCCCTGCTACGAATATAAGGAATCAAAAGCAGATGCGCTCTGCACCGGTGTAGATGTTAAAACGGTTTTCTTTTAGGAATCCTATCAAACTTATATCAAACTCTTGTGCCAATTCTAAGGCCATAGAAGAGGGTGCCCCAATAGCGCAAATCATTCGAAAGCCAGCCATACTGGCCTTTTGCACCAACTCAAAACTTGCTCTACCACTTAATAATAAAATCGAATCTAAGCAGGGAATCTGTTTTTGTTCCAGTGCAAATCCAATTAGTTTATCTAAGGCATTATGCCTACCGATATCCTCTCGAATGGCCCATAATTCCCCATGTTTGTTAAAAGCCCCACAGGCATGAATACCACCGGAATATTCGAAATTGTTTTGCGATTTCCGCAAAACATCAGGCAGTTTCCTTAGGATTTCTTGCGAAATTTGCCATTTTTTTCTGGGAATTATTACAGGGCATACTTGTTGAATGGCAGCAATGGAAGTTTTACCACAAACCCCGCAACTGGAAGTGGTATAAAAATGCCTTTCCAAGCGATTAAGATCCAGTTCTATATCGGTTCTTAACGCCACCTCTACCCAAGCATCCTCTGTATCGATATTTTCTTCAATGCCAATTACATCGGCAATGCCGCGAATTATCCCTTCCGTGTATAAAAATCCCAATGCCAATTCCGTATCAGCTCCGGGTGTTCTCATGGTTATAGACAAATCTTTGGACTTCCGATTTTCAGCAGAACCATATATCAATCTAATGCCTAAAGGTTCTTCTATAGAAACCAAATCAGAAACCCTTAAACAGTTTCCATTTTCGTAACGCACAATTTCAACGGGTTCTAAATGTTGCTTCATCGCTGGGTAGATCGTAACTTTTTAAAACTTGGGAATTCTTATGGTTAAGTACCAAAACCTGTTCCTTAGAGGCTTCCCAAAAAGCACTTAATGAATTAGATGATTTACCAAATTGCACCTTCAATTTTCGCATATCACGAGGGTGATAAATGGCGATTAAGGGTTCTATTCTTTGGGATTCGGGATTTCGGTAACATACACTGCAATTTCGTATTTGGAATGCAAAAATCAAATCTTGCAAGCTTTGCAAATCCATATTAGGATAGTCTATCCCTAAAACCAATATTGCGGATTCCTCAAATTCATTTGAAACTGACAGCAATCCACTCATGGGACCCGCGTTGGAAAATCTGGGATGATCGGAAATTACGGGGTATTTTGAATCTGCAATATCATACGCACTTATACAGGTCTCGAGACCAAGGGTCCTTAACTGCTCAAATGCATATTTCCATTGGGGCATTCCATGATATGCAATATACCTTTTATCCTTTTGCATTCTACTGGAGTTTCCCCCGGCTAAAATTACGCCTCTTAATTCAGGAACCTGTGGCATCCATGGACCTTGATTTATCGAGTAATTCATCCAAGCATATTTTTGTAAGCCCCGATCTAATAAACTTGATCTGATAACGATAAGGATATGTTTGGGTATTTCTTGGGTTAGAAATGCTGAAAATGCGGGCTCAAAACCCATGTCCATTTCAATTTCTAATCTCCCTATTTCATCAACTATACATAATTCTGATTCTTGACAATAGGCAACTAATGCATGCATTGCCGTGTTGAAAGCTTCATTTTTAAAATGAAAACGGCCAATTGATTGGGTAGTGTTGCTTGGCTGAAGTGTTTCAAAATCGATACAGTCCATCGTGGGTAAAAGCCGCAGTTTCCGCAAGCCGGTATCGGAATTTAAATCGCATAAAAAACCACATACGGGGGCAGAGAAATTTTGAATATAGTGGCTAATTAAGGTACTCTTTCCAATACCTACAGGTCCAGTAATTATGGATATTTTAGGAAATTTTTGAGCCTGCATTTTCTTGGGATATTTTTACCGCTATGAGTAATTCCATTGCCCTAAAATATCGCAAGGGCATCCAAGAATAGCCACCTACTAATTGTAAGGCACGTAAATATTCTTGTTGCAGAAATGCAAATTGATTGGAAATTTGTTGAATTTGAATTTTCAAATTAGAGTCGCTTGATTTTTTCTTCATCCAATAACTGAAGAAAGGATTGACTACCCAAAAAACCAGAAAAATTGCCGACATGCTTCTAAATACCATGTAGAAAATATCTTGTTGGCTATCTCCTAACATGATTAAAATAACCGAAACCAAGATGAGTATGAGGAGATACACGAACCAAAATAGATTCCTATTATGGGCTACTTTCACCGATGTTTCAATTAAATAGGGCTTTTCCTGTGGGCCGCTAGAGTTCCACAGAGCCATATAGACCTCTTTTCTGCGCAGGAAAGTTGCCATTCTTAAACCCAAATAAATTCCCCAAATTAAATAGATACTTACATAAATACCCACAATCCAATAGGAACCTTGGGTATCTGATGAAAACCGAACTGATTTCAATACCGCTTCAATAAAGACATCCAATGCATCCCATAAAGATTTACCATATAAAATCGTCATCAAAATCAGCTTTTGCAAAGCCGATTCGAGCATGGAAAATACGGCAAAAACAATTACCGAACTGGTTGAAAATCTAAACACTTGAAAAATAAACGCTCCCAATACCCCTTGAAATCCTACTGCAACAAAAGCGGGTAAGGGAGCATGTGGACTTGCTCCAGCTTTTACGAGTATAACCAAACCTGTGGCTTTTAGAATATCTTGCCAAGGGGATATACTGTATAAACCCATTATACCAATAATGGCTACAGCGGTACCACCCACTACTACCCCGGTAAAAGGTACTCGAAGGGCATGCAACATGCCACCCAGAGTAACTTCAACAAATGCCCAGAGCGCAGTAAGTTGAAAGATAAAAGATGCATTTTTTCCAGACACTGCCTGCAATCTACCTAATTTTTAACAATAAACACATACGTACCCAAGTACATATCTTGACTTATAATAGTTCGGAAGTGGTATGAAAGGTTATATCTGGATATTTATCGATTGCAGAGCGTAAAATGAAGGCTGTTTCCGCTAAAAAAACGGGATTCCCATCTTTGTCATACGCAATATTTTGTTGGCGGAATTTCATAAAATCTTTTAAATCGGCCTCGGGGCCGGTCATCCAACAGGCCTTATGAATAACGCGTGCATCAAATCGGCATTTTGCATTGTATTCGTGTTCTAATCGGTATTGCAATACTTCAAATTGAAGTTCTCCAACGGTACCAACAAATTTCCGGCTACCTAATTCCTGGACAAATAAATTTGCCAATCCCTCATCGGTAAGTTGCTGAATTCCTTTTTCCAATTGTTTGGATTTCATCGGATCTAAATTGATTAATTCCTTAAAAATCTCAGGAGAAAAACTGGGTATGCCTTTGAATTGAAGGATTTCCCCTTCCGTAAGGGTATCCCCAATTTTAAAACTACCGGTATCGTATAGTCCTACCACATCACCTGGAAACGCGGCTTCTGCAATTTCTTTAGAATCTGCAAGAAAGGTATAAGGATTAGCGAATTTAAAGGTTTTATCAATTCGGGTATGTTTGTACGCTTTATTTCGAAGAAATTTACCGCTACACACCCGCAAAAATGCAATTCTATCGCGATGGCGTGGATCTAAATTGGCATGGATTTTAAAGATAAAACCCGTAAACTTGGCTTCATTGGGATCTACATCACGGGATGCTGTTTTACGAGCAAGTGGATTGGGAGCAATTTCAACGAATGTATCTAACAGTTCCTGAATCCCGAAATTATTCAAAGCTGAACCAAAAAATACGGGAGCTACATCGGCATCTAAATAATTCTGTAAATTTAATTTACCGTAAACCCCATCGATCAATTCGATGTCTTCTTGCAATTTCGAGGCATTTTTATCTCCGATTAATCTATTCAATTGAGGATCATTCACCCCATTTACTTGTACAAATTCATCGGCTTTTTTCGTCTTGTTGCTCTCAAACAAATTCAAGGATTGGGTTGGAATTAAATACACTCCTTTAAAATCCCTTCCCCCATTTATGGGCCAACTCATTGGGTGCACGGCAATGTTCAAATTCTCTTCGATTTCGTCTAATAAATCAAAAGGATCTTTACCATCACGGTCTAATTTATTGATAAAAACAATTACCGGCGTTTTGCGCATACGGCATACTTCCATCAATCTTTTGGTTTGCTCCTCAACCCCTTTCACACAGTCGATAACCAAAATTACGCTATCTACCGCTGTTAATGTTCTATAGGTATCTTCCGCAAAATCTTTGTGACCAGGGGTATCTAAAATATTCACCCATTTCCCTTTGTATGGGAAAGTCATTACCGACGTGGCCACCGAAATTCCCCTTTGTTTTTCGATTTCCATGAAATCCGAAGCGGCGCTTTTCGTTATTTTGTTGGATTTTACCGCACCTGCGGTTTGAATTTGACCCCCAAACAACAAAAATTTCTCTGTTAAGGTAGTTTTACCGGCATCGGGATGCGAAATAATGGCGAAAGTTTTGCGTTGGGAAATTTCTAATTCGTACATCGGGTATTTTAAAATCGCAAAATTAAGGTATAAATTGCGGAACCGCGCGAAAAGCATTTAAAGTCGTGCACAGTTGGTTCAATACATTCTAAATTTCCAAATCACATGGACTCAAAACGCATCCTTTACGTATCCATTGGCAGCCGCGGCGACATGGAACCTTTTTTGGCTTCGGGGGAAGCCGCCACACAAGATGGACACTCAATAGCATTTTGTTTGCCGGCCCAATTTGAATCCTTAGCAAAAGAAGTTTCTCCCCATTTCTATCCACAAACTGCTGCTTTTTTGAATTTACTCGACAAACCTGAAGTCCGCAACGTGATGGGTCAAGTGGGAAGTGTCTGGAGCCGCATGGCCAACATTTTAAAAATTTCAACCTTTATAAAACCGATACAAGAACAGTTGATTTTAGATCAGGAAGCAGCAGTTGCAGCTTTTAATCCCGACCAAATTGTATTTCACATCAAATGCATTTATCCCATATTTTGGCATTTCAACACTGGAAAATCCATAGAATTATTGAGTCCGATGCCCTGTACCATTCATCCCGTTGATGATGAACCGCATATCGGTTTTGGGAAACCCAGAAGTCGCATTTGGAATCGATTTACCTACAAATTGGCAGAATGGGCGATGATCCATAAATCGATATTGGGTTATGGTCGCGCTTTTCTTAAAATGCGCAATTTAAAAGTAGGTTCAAATGACATAAAAAGACTTTTACGAGATGAGTTAAACGTAAATTACGCCATTGATAGCCGTCTCTTTCAACGCCCAAAATATTGGCCTGAACGTGCACAAATAACAGGTTTCAAGGAACGCAATAAACGGCAGTTTTATCAGGAAGATTCCCAACTGTTGCACTTTTTGCAAAAATTCCCCAATCCCATTTTTGTGAGTTTTGGGAGTATGGTAAATTCACAACCGGAACAAATAGGAATGGATTTGATTGCCTTATCCCAAAAGCATCTTATTCCGATGATTGTAAACACCTCATGGGGCGGAATCGTATTCACGGAATCTATACCAGAAAGCGTTTTTGTAGTTCAAGATCTTCCCTATGATTATATTTTACCTAAAACAGGTGGCATTATACATCACGGCGGTTCAGGCACAACGCACAGTGCATTACGTTTTGGAATTCCCCAAGCGATTATCCCGCATATTGGTGATCAGTTCTTTTGGAGTCGATGTATCCAAAAAACGGGAAATGGCATCCAAGGCTTCCCCATTAAAAAATGGTCGAAAGACCGCTTTGAAACGCTGCTTCTTGAAATTCGTGCCTTTACTTTAATCCAAAGAGATTAAGGGGAAGAGCCACTGGATGTATTGCAAATAGCCTGTTGGGATACTTCCCGAATTAAAATTGTTTCATCACAGGAAAATACGCTATGGTTTCCATGAATGGATACAAGGGCAATGAGCACATATATTCTTCGGCTTTTTGCTCATCGATATCCGTGAAAACGATGATCGCTCCGTTTCGTGTTTGCCTTAAAAATAGATGTTCAACGCGATTTTCTTGTTTCCAAAGTGCCAATACTTCCTGCTCATGTTTAATAATTTCTTGAAAATTCTCGGGTAACGCTTCGGTTTTTATCGTAAAAACAACGAGTATCTGATTGTTCATAATTTGTAATTAGGCTTCTAAAAATGGATAATCGATATACCCCTTATCCGCTCCACCATACATGGTGCTGCGATCGGCTTCATTGAGGGGCGCGTTTAATGCGAATCTTTGGGGCAAATCTGGATTGGCTAAAAATAAGGTGCCGTAAGAAATAAATTGGGCGATACCTTTTTCTAACTCCATTTCTCCACTTTCACGCGTATATCCGCAATTGGCAATTACCGGATGTTTAGATATGACGCCAAAAGTTTCAACGGAGTTGATAGGGAAATGGGGAAATAATTCTTGCGGAAAAGGCACGTTCATTATATGGATATATGCCAATGGCATTGCATTCAGTTCCTGTATTAATTGTGTAAACTGACCAATTGGGTCTGTATGAATGGTGTTGTTATATAAATTGGTTGGAGAAATTCGAATGGCTACTTTATCAGGCCCTATAGCATCTACAAGTACCTGCATAACTTCTAATACAAATCGATTTTTATTTTCATGGCTACCGCCGTAGTTGTCTGTTCTGTGGTTGGAGCTATCAGCCAAGAATTGGTTTGGAAGATATCCGAAAGCAGCATGCAGTTCTACCCCGTCAAAACCAGCTTCAATGGCATTCAATGCGGCTTGTTTATACGTCTGAATGATTTCAAAAATGTCGGAAGTATCCAAAGCTCGAGGAACTTCGTAATCTTGCATCCCTTGAGTCGTGTAGTGTTGTTGGTCAGGAATCGCGATAGCTGAAGGTGCAACCGGTAAATTTCCATTTTTGACCGCTGAATGCCCCACCCTGCCAGTATGCCATAATTGGGCATAAATGATTCCATCATTCTCATGTACGGCCTGGGTGATTTTTTTCCATGCGGATATCTGTTCGCTTGAATAAATTCCAGGGGTATAGGGACTCCCAATGGCCTGTTCTGAGATATTAATGGCTTCAGTAATAATGAGTCCTGCACGAGTTCTTTGCGTATAATAGCGTTCCGTAGAAGCGCCCACACACCCATTTTTATCGGCTCGAGAACGAGTCATTGGAGCCATAACCATACTGTTTTTTAGGAATTTTCCACCTAGTTGTTTGGGTTCAAGTAATTTCATTTTGTATTTCTTGGTTGCAAAACTATCTGCAATACTTTACTTTTGAAAGTAGTTACATTTTTGTACAGTAGTTACACGATATAAACCTATGTTGAATTTCAATTAATTATGAATGAAAAAAAAGACAAAGTTTCTGAAAACTCATGTTCATTACGTGATGTTTTAGATATAATCGGAGGGAAATGGGCGATGCCCATCATTTATATTCTTTCGAAAGGAACCATGCGTTTCAAAGAAATTGAACGCAGCGTTGAAGGGATCAACACCAGAATGTTGGTAAAAGAGTTGAAAAACATGGAGAAAAACGGGATACTCACCCGTGAAATATTCGCAACCGTTCCCCCAACGGTTACCTACACACTCACTGTGAAAGGTCAAAGCCTACTGCCCAGTATAGTATCCTTGCACAAATGGGGCGTAGAATTCACAACCGATACCCGATAATTTCCACCAATAAGCGCGCAATTTATTGTTTCATGTGGTAATGGGTATGTATTGGATTTTTGTTTCTGTAATTAAATCTTTACATATAACCCTCATTAAATAATATAGACTATACCACAATCTCGACTATTATGCCGAACTTTGCGCAATTTTTAAAATTTATATGTCTTCATTGCGCAACATTGCGATTATCGCTCACGTTGACCATGGTAAAACTACCTTGGTTGACAAAATGCTACACCAAGCCAAGTTATTCCGCGACAACCAAGAGGTTGGCGAATTGATTCTCGACAACAACGATCTTGAGAAAGAGCGGGGAATCACCATTTTGGCTAAAAATGTGAGCATTATTTGGAAAGAAACCAAAATTAACATTATTGACACACCGGGCCACGCGGATTTTGGTGGTGAAGTAGAGCGTGTTTTAAACATGGCCGACGGAGTATTGCTTTTAGTAGATGCTTTTGAAGGACCCATGCCACAGACTCGATTCGTATTGCAAAAAGCCTTGGCTCTAGGAAAAATCCCTATTGTTGTTATTAATAAGGTAGATAAACCAAATTGTGATCCTGAGAAAACCCACGATGATGTGTTTGATTTGTTCTTTAATCTTGGTGCAAACGAAAAACAATTGGATTTCAAAACCATTTTTGGTTCTGGAAAAAATGGCTGGTTTGGACCAGATTTCAGAACTCCAACAGAAGATTTAAGTTATTTATTAGATACCATCTTAGAAACCATTCCAGCACCCAACGTTGTTGAAGGAACCAATCAATTACAAGTAACCAGTTTAGATTATTCTAGCTTTACGGGTCGTATTGCAATTGGTCGCTTAACACGCGGTCATTTGAAAGAAAACATGCCGGTAAGTTTGGTAAAACGCGATGGTAAAATCGAAAAACACCGGGTTAAAGAATTGTATACGTTCACAGGTTTAGGTCGTGCGAAAGTAAGCGAAGTAAAAGCCGGAGATATTTGTGCGATTACCGGTTTGGAAAATTTCGAAATTGGCGATTGCGTTGCCGATATTGAAAATCCAGAGCCGCTACCAGCAATGAAAATTGACGAACCAACCATGAGCATGTTGTTCTCAATTAACAATTCCCCATTTTTTGGTAAAGAAGGGAAACACGTTACTTCTCAGAAAATTCGCGAGCGCTTGATGAAAGAAACCGAGAAAAACCTCGCGTTGAAAGTGGAAGAAACCAATTCTGCCGATCAATTCTTAGTTTTCGGTCGCGGTATCATGCACTTAGGTGTTTTGGTTGAAACCATGCGTCGTGAAGGATATGAATTGCAAGTAGGTCAACCTCGTGTAATCATGAAAGAAATCGATGGAAAAAAATGCGAACCAATAGAAGTTTTAACCGTTGACGTACCCGAACACCATAGCGGAAAAGTAATCGAATACGTATCCCAAAGAAAAGGAGAAATGTTGAGCATGGATCCTAAAGGAGATATGATTCGTGTAGAATTTGAAATTCCGTCTCGTGGGTTGATGGGATTGCGTAATAATTTACTTACGGCTACCCAAGGGGAAGCCATTATGTCGCACCGATTTAAAGCGTACGAACCCTATAAAGGTGAAATGCCAGGACGTATAAATGGCGTTTTGATTTCGAAAGAAAAAGGAAGTTCTACCCCCTACAGTATGGATAAATTGAAAGACCGTGGTAATTATTTCATTCATCCAAACGTAGATATTTACGCAGGTCAAATCGTAGGAGAACATATTAAACCTGGAGATTTGGTACTGAATTTATGCACAGCAAAACAAATGACGAACTTCCGTGCTGCAGGTAAAGATGACAATTCTGTTTTGGCTCCGCCAAGAGATTTCACATTAGAGGAAGCCATGGAGTATATCCAAGCCGACGAATATGTGGAGGTTACTCCAATTAATATCCGTTTACGTAAAACCATTCTCGATGAGAACGAACGTAAACGCGCTGGAAGCAAAGCAGGTCAATAATATTTTTATTAATTCATCAACCCCCAGAAGGGCTAAAAGCATCGCTTTTAGCCCTTCTACTTTTTAGGCATTAACCGTTTTAAATGTTTATCTTCGCAGCAACGTTTACACCATGAAATTTGATATTGTAGTTATTGGAAGCGGTCCAGGCGGTTATGTTGCTGCCATTCGCGCATCACAATTAGGAAAAAAAGTAGCCATCGTTGAGAAAGAAAGTCTTGGCGGTGTTTGCCTTAACTGGGGTTGTATTCCCACGAAAGCGTTATTAAAAAGCGCCCAAGTATTCGATTACATACAGCATGCCAACGACTATGGCATCAACATCAAGGAAGCCACTACCGATTTTAACGGGATGATCAGTCGCAGCCGCGGTGTAGCAGAGGGAATGAGCAAGGGTATTGCCTTCCTTATGAAGAAAAACAAAATCGAAGTTATTAACGGTTACGGTAAACTAAACGGTAAAGGTAAAATCGCCGTTACCGATGCAGATGGTAAAATTAATAACATCGAAGCAGAACATATTATTCTAGCAACAGGTGCTCGCAGCCGCGAATTGCCTAATATTCCAATCGATGGAACTCATGTTATTGGATACCGCCAAGCCATGGTGCTTCCAAAACAACCTAAGGAAATGATCATTATTGGAAGCGGTGCAATTGGAATGGAATTTGCCTATTTCTATCATACCATTGGTACTAAAGTAACCATCGTAGAATTCATGGATCGCATTCTTCCAGTTGAAGATGAGGAAATTTCAAAAGCGATGCAGATGAACTACAAGAAAAAAGGCATCGATATCCTTACCCAATCCAGTGTTGAAAAAGTAGAAGTTAAAGGCGATCGTTGTACCGTTCACATCAAAACCGCCAAAGGCGTTGAAACTAAAGAGTGTGATGTCGTACTAAGCGCAGCAGGCGTTCAAACGAATTTGGAAAATCTTGGCTTAGACGAAATGGGGGTTAAACACGATAAAGGTAAAGTTACCGTTGACGAGTTCTACCGCACCAGTATCCCAGGCGTTTATGCCATCGGTGATATCGTTTCAGGTCCAGCTTTAGCTCACGTAGCATCCGCTGAAGGCATTATCTGCGTGGAAGCTATCTGTGGCCACCACCCGCAAGCCCTCAACTACGGAAATATCCCAGGTTGCACCTATACCCATCCTGAAATCGCATCCGTAGGACTTACTGAAGCGCAGGCCAAAGAAAAAGGGTATGAAATCCGTGTTGGAAAATTCCCATTCGCAGCGTCTGGTAAAGCGAGCGCAAGCGGACATAAAGACGGTTTCGTAAAAGTAATCTTCGACAAGAAATATGGAGAATGGCTCGGCTGTCACATGATGGGCGAAGGTGTTACCGATATGATTGCAGAAGCCGTAGTAGCTAGAAACCTAGAAACAACCGGTATGGAAGTATTGAAATCGGTGCACCCACATCCAACCATGAGCGAAGCAGTAATGGAAGCCGTTGCTCAGGCTTATGATGAGTGTATCCACCTATAATTAAAAATTTATATTGGGTGAATTATAACCCAGACCTCTCAGTCCTTATATAGGGTGCGGCAATGCATCGGTATAATTAAACGGAGAAGCCTGGTTTTATAATTCACCCTTTATTTTTAAGTAAAAATCGTTTTGATTCAATCATTTACCTTCAATCCACTAGGCGAAAATACCTATATCGTGTGGGATGAAACTTCTAGAGAAGCGGCCATCATCGATGCAGGCATGTATAATCGCGAAGAATGCGATACCATTCGAACCTTTTTAGACTCCAAGCAACTTAAACTCAAAGCCCTTTGGGGAACCCATGCACATATAGACCATATCTTCGGAAATTGGTGGATTAAACAAGAATTTCCTGAAATTTCGTATCATTTGCACGCCGATGACATCAAAATGATCGATCGAAGTGAAACAATGGCAGCATTATGGAACCTCAATTATACGCCTTCCCCGCAGCCCGATGTTTTGTTGAATCATGGAGATCAATTGAACCTAGGTAAAACTACTTTTGAAGTTCGGTTTGTGCCTGGTCATGCACCCGGACATGTAATTTTCGTGAACCATGCATCCGATTTTGCCGTTGTTGGAGATACCGTCTTTCAAGGTAGCATCGGTCGCACCGATTTACCCGGGGGCAATCATGCGCAATTATTGCAAAAAATTAGAGAGGAAATTTTTACACTTTCTGCAACCATGACCTTGCATTGCGGACATGGTCCTGCTACTACTGTAGCACAGGAAAAATCAAACAATCCTTTTTTTAATTCCTAAAAAAATGCTTGCCGCTCGCTTGGATTATATTGTTGCATTATTCCAGGAATCGGGTATTTTTAATTGGTTTATTTCGCCAGGCTCTCGCAATGCCCCAATCGTTGCCGCGCTTATTCGAAACCGCAACTTTACCTTACATAGCTTTCCCGATGAACGCAGTTCTGCCTTTGCAGCAATGGGATTTGCGTTGAAAGACCGCTATCCAGCTGCTTTTTTATGCACCAGCGGTTCTGCGCTTGCTAATGCATATCCCGCCGTTTTAGAAGCGTATTACCAGCGAATTCCCTTGATAATTGTTTCGGCAGACCGACCTGAAGATCGCATCGACCAATGGGATGGTCAAACCATTCGCCAACCACAACTTTTTGGCACCTATACCCGTGCCCGTTTTCATTGCAATGTACGAGAAACTGAATTACCTCTATTAAACAAGGGCATTTACGATACGATTCAGGGAAGCATTCAAGGAATTCCCGGTCCTGTTCATATTAATATCGCGCTATCCGAGCCTATTTATGAAGGAATAGCGTTGCCCATTTCCGTTCCACTAAATGTGCCTCCATTTGTTTTCAAGGGCTACTCCTATCCTCCTGTTTTAGATTCGGATATCTTCCCTCGATTAGCAGGTAAAAAAATAGCCTTACTTATTGGTCAACATTCTGAAAGTTCCATACTTTCAGATGTTCTTGAACGCCTTCAAAACTATATTCCCATTTTTTGCGATGTAGCAAGTCAGCAGCTGCCTTTTGGCTTAAAGGCTTGGGATTGGAATCTGTTTAAACGCAGCGTGCCGCCTGAATTAGCGCCTGATTTACTCATTACAATGGGATTGGGTATTGTATCCAAATCTTTAAAGCAAACCCTTAGTTCCTATTCCCCTGAACATATCCATGTTGGGATGTTAGACGAAGTGGGCGATCCATTCCAAACACAACCCGTACATTACAAGGCCCATGAAGCCGATTTTGCTGAAGGTATTTGCCGATTTTTTGATCAAAATAAAGCGGCACCTCATCAAACCCATTTCAAAAATGATTGGGAAACATTTTTATTAAAGCAAACCCTCACCCTACAAGATTTAGAAAGTCCGTTTAAGGAAGAAGCCTTACTTGTGCAACAATTGTTTGGTATATTGAGTAAAACCGATCGCTTGCATCTAGGAAATTCTATGACCGTTCGTTACGGAAGTTGGGCCGGAAAAACCCAAGCAAAAGTATATAGCAATCGCGGTGTTAGCGGCATAGATGGCTGTTTAAGTACAGCCGTAGGCGATGCGTTAGCGCATCCGCAATCTCGTGTTTGGGTGGTTTTAGGAGATGTAAGTGCGGTTTACGATTCCAATGGATTTTGGACGCAGTTTCCGCCCAATTTACATGTTTTCATCATAAACAATTCGGGTGGCAGAATCTTTGATTTTATTGAAGGTCCCAAGAATCAAGAATCTTTGAGAAATTACATACACACACCCAACTCATTCAATTTTGAACATTTAGCCGCGTTTTACGGCATCTCCTATATCCGAAAATCCATAAAAAGTACCGATCTCGAATTAAAGGAGTTGCTTGAAGATTCCGTACTACCCCAATTATGGGAATGGGTACACCCTAAATAGCCCTTAGTATCGCCCGCGATCTAAATCTCTTTGGATGTCTTTTTCCTTGAGATCATCGCGCTTGTCGAAGGTTTTCTTACCTTGACCCAAACCGATTTCCATTTTGAATATGCCCCGCTCCCCTTCAAAAAGTCGGATGGGAAAAACGGCATATCCTTTGGATTTGATTTTGGCTTCAATTTTTAATAATTCGCGTTTATTGAGCAACAATTTGCGTTCCCGCATGGGTTCATGCACTTCAAACCCTTGTTGTTTCCATTCTGAAATATGGATGTTTTTCAGAAACAATTCTCCATCGTTCAACTGGCAATATCCATCGCCCATGTTTACAGCATTATTGCGAATAGATTTTACTTCAGAGCCTAAAAGCTGCATTCCGGCTACAAAGGTATCCTCCACATGAAAATTAAACCGGGCTTTACGGTTTAAAATTTCTATTTTCTTGGGGGATGCTTTCTTATTCATGGGGCGGCAAAAATACGCAATATTTACGGGTTATGGCCTTTAATTACTCATTCTAATCTTTGAATGGATTCAATCAAAGCTTCTACCTTTCCCTTTTTGAGGATTCTTTGCCCTTGATCGCCAATTGCGATTAGTCGATCCCCTACCTCTACTTTAAAAAGGCAATCAATTTGATTTTTTTCTAATCGGGAAATTTCTGCAGTGATACGAACGGTTTCTCCGAGTAGCGCTGGAGATTTATGTTGAATATTAAGAAATGTACCAATGCCTTCTTCATCGGCATCTTTCATTTTAAGTACAAACTGTCTGCACGTCCATTCGACATCTCGCCCTAAGGCAAAAGTTGCATAAAAGGGATGTACCATTTCATCGTTAAAGGCAGCAAGATCTGCAGAATCTACCACAAAATCTAAATACGTTTGATCTCCTATTTGGCAACATTGATTCATATCGCAAAATACGAAAAGCGTCTCAAAGGAGGCTAATGACGGTTAAATTTAAAGCAATTCCTGCAATTCGCGGCTTGAAATTTCCATATGGGAAGCTTCATAAACGCATTCCCCATTTTTAAGCACTAAAATTTGGGGCGACTGGTGAATTTCATTGAGACGATCCGCTATTTGATTCGAAACATCCCGGTGCGCAATTAAATCCAAATAATAAAATGCGGCTTGCGCCGCATGTTCGGTGTTGAGATCTGCCAGACGACGTTGTGCCATTGAGCTAATGCTACAACGCGTAGAATGTTTAAAAACGACTACCGTTTGCTTATGCGAATCCGCAATAATTTGATCTAATTGATCGATAGTTTCCAGGTGTTTCCAACCTTTCATCTACAAAAATTATTTAACAAAGGTGGTTTTTTCACCCATGCTAGGGCAACGATCTTTTTTACGCATTCCACAAGAAGCGAACATAAGCGTAGCGATTCCAATAATAGCGATTAATTTTGCGTTCTTCATGATTCAAGATTTGATTTACAAAATAAACGCTTTTAAAGGCATTTCGGTTGCCCTTTCTAAAATTATTTTGCAAAAATCACCAGAAAAAAGTCTCAATATCGCTGAAGTACAAAAAACCTTCGGTGAATTTACTCCATTGGCCCTTGAACAATACAAACTTGCGCCAAAAGTTTGGAAAAAACTCCCACAACATGCCAAGGCCGGTTGTTTATTTGTACAGCGCGCTTTTGAACAATCCAGCTCTGAAACCGTAGCCCTTTGGAAATCTAAATTTTTCCCGTCAAAGCATCTCTTAAGTCTTACAGGAGGGCTGGGCATTGATGAATGGGCCTGGGCAGTATCGGGTGCGGAAGTGAAGAGCTGCGACATCCAGAAGGAACTCAATGCATTAGTGCGACATAATCAAAACTTATTAGGTGTTTCTTATCTGCGAGAAGATACCGATGCTGCTAAATTCCTAGAACAACACAAAGATTGGGCATGCGATTGGGTATATATTGATCCCGACAGACGTCAAAATTCAGACCGCCTAGGGGGATATTGGGAATCGTTTCAACCTAGGGTAGATCAACTGATCGCGGAATACGGACATGTTCAACCCAAATGGCTTATTAAATTGAGTCCGATGACCGATTTTAGGGTACTTCGAGCGGCGCTACCCGGAAAAATTCGATTCAACAGTATTTATTATCAAGGAGAAGTTAAAGAGCTTTTACTTGAATTAGACGCATCTCAAGAAATCTCAACGGAAAGAAGGGCCATAAGTTTAGATTCCCTTGGAGGCTTTCAGATATTCAATGATAGGGAAGCTCACCAATTTGCGCGTCAAATTTCCCCCGAAAAATCAGAAAAAGCTGCTGATTATATTTTCGAATCCCATGGCGGTATTCATGTATTGGATCTGCAAAAAGTATTCTTGGAGATGCCTTTTATGAAGGGTTTAAATGCTCAAAACACCTTGTTTCTTAGTAACACGCCCTTGCCTGTCCATTGGGGAAGGTGCAAAAGAATTGTTCACGAATTTGAAGGCAGTTTAAATGCGATAAAAAGGGCTTTAAATGCCTCAGACGTACAGGCAGCATCTGTAACCGTTCGCGATGCTAAAGGCATTCGAGCGGAAGTAATACAAGAAAAATTAAATCTAAGCGAAAGCGATACCCATACGCTTTTCGTAACTAAAGATAAGAAGGGTTTTAGAGCCTGGCTATGCCATTAACCCCCTTTATTCGTGCGACCCACGTAATCCTCTAAAGCGGCAACCATACTTGGGATGTTAACTGCGGGTGCAGGAATGTCTAAAATAAGGTTATGCTCGGCAATGGCCAATTGTGTACTATTCCCAAAACCGGCAATTCGCGTATTATTTTGCTTGAAAGTTGGGAAGTTATCGTATAGAGATTTGATATCGGCAGGTGAGAAAAACACGATAATATCATAAAATACATTCTCCAAATCGCTCAAATCAGAACTGACCGTGCGGTAAATAATGCATTCGGTAAAATCGTAACCATTCCCAGTGAAGAAATCGGGCAAACTGGGTTTGCGGATATCGCTGCACGGAAATAAAAACTTTTCTTTTTTGTGATTTTTGAACAGGGTAAAAAAGTCTTTTTCGGTGCCTTTGGCCGTGAACATTTTGCGTTTACGGGGAACAATATATTTCTGAACGTAGTTGGAAACACTTTCATTGATCGAGAAATACTTCGTTTCAGGAGGCATCTCAACTTTCATTTCTTGGGCCATTTGAAAGAAATAATCCACCGCATTTCTGGAATTGAAAATGATGGCCGTATAATCGAGAAAATTGATTTTTTGCTTGCGAATTTCACGAGCGGTAAGCGGCTCAATGTGAATAAACGCCCTAAAATCCATGGTTAGCTTGTATCTATTTACAAAATCTTCATACACATTTCGACCGGGTTCTGGCTCTGGCTGGGTAATAAGGATGCTTTTTACTTTCGTCTCTCTTTCGGGGCTCATGTTATAGGGAATTCTGTAAAAATTTAATCAAAAGCAGGTAGGGAATAATTTCGAGGCTGCAAAAATACAAAATTGAAGTCAGATTCAACACACCATCTCGAATAATACCCAAAAGCTGTATGAACAATCGCAATGAAATCCAAGCAATTAAGACATAAAACATGTTTTGAATTAGCCAAGACTCTTGTCCTTCCGTTCCATTGTAATAGGCAATCACAAATACAGGAAGCATCACCATAGCGGCTAAGAGATTGACATTGATATGCCGTTGTATGTTACGCGATAAGAAACCCTCTATCCCCATGCTAAATGTAAACATGCTCTGAAGTAAATACAACAATAAGGAGCCTCCAGCCCACACTATGAGCACGGCAATGAACATGATGAAGGTATTCAAATTATTAAAATCTAAATTAATTAAATATAACATCACCCCCATGGCAAAAACCATAATTCCGATTCCGTAGGCGTGAGCGCTTCCTGCTGCCGATGTTATGAGCTGTTCTCGCATTAAATCTTCGAAAAAATACGGTTTATATAAGCCCGCCAAACGCAGCTCGAATTGCCGTTTATACACCGCTCTATAGTAAATAAAATACAAAATAACGATAAGAGCTGTAATGAAAAACCAGGTTTTACCTCTCGCTTTTCTGAAATAAATTTCGTGTAAAAAGGGATCAAATTTATCTCGTATCCGGTAGGTTTTTTCTTGTGGAAATTGCATTTGAAGTCCTACCGAAAACCGAGCCGCAAGTGAATCTACCCGAAGGGAATCAACAAATCTATTTTCCGGGAAATAATACCAATAGTTGGCAGCCGATGCATTAGAATCCAGCACCATTTCCAAATTCTGTTGGGTGGTATCTCTGTCCGTAAAGCCTTGTGACAATCCAATGTTCGAAAGTGCCAACAATGCCCATATTAAGATCCAACAACGCATATAAAGTCCGCAAAAATACGCATTGTTCTTCAGCTGCTTGTTGCTGCATAAAAAAACGATGACCTTTGTTCCATGTTTGGGGTTTACATCCACGTTCCTTTTTGCCGAAAAGCCTGCACTTACTGCAATTTTCATTTCAGCACCAACCTATCACGTAGCTTGGAAATGTCTAAGGCCATTTCGGGGGAAATCGAACGAACACCGCTACCCCAAAAGGGCATGCAGACCGTTTATTTCGGCGGTGGAACCCCTTCCTTGTTGTCGGAAAACGAAATCACGAGCATTTTCCAGGCACTGAAAAACCAAACATCCTTCAGCGATGTTAAAGAAATCACCTTAGAATGCAATCCCGAAGACATCCATATTGGGCAACTTGAAATGTGGAAATCATTGGGCATAACCCGATTGAGTTTAGGACTTCAATCCTTAAACGAAGCTGAACTGCAGGCAATGAACCGCGCGCATTCTGCGAAGCAGAGTTTAGAAAGTCTGGCATTAATCCGTCAATTCGGAGGCTTCGAAGTATCGGTCGATTTGATTTATGGCACTCCTTGGAAAAATCATTCCGAATGGAAACAGGAATTGCAAATGCTGTTAACACAAGAGAGCGTGCATCACCTTTCTGCTTATGCACTAACGGTAGAAGCGAAAACACCATTAAAACACCAAATCGATACAGGGAAAATTGCAGACCTTAACGATTCTCATATGATCGCCCAATTTGAAATCCTCCAAGAACACATTCAATTTCACAATTGGGAAGCTTATGAAATAAGCAATTATTGCAGACCCGGACATCGGGCTATTCACAATAGCAATTATTGGAAATTCATTCCTTACTTTGGATTCGGTCCGGCTGCACATTCCTATGACGGCAACAAATTACGTTATGTGAACAAGGCTAACAATGCATTGTACATCCAAGAAATTGCCCAAGGTACGTTTCCTCGTACAGAAGAAATTTTATCGGATTCTGACTGTTTGAACGAGCGCCTAATGACCGGGCTACGGACGCAAGAAGGAGTCCGAATTTCTGACTTAACCGCCTTTCATCCTATTTGGGAACAAGAGAATTCCCTGTCAATTCACAGGTTTGCGCAACAAGGACTTTTAATTCAAAACACTGACAAACTGCAACTTACCAAAAGTGGAAAATTAATATCTGATTCGATCATATCTGATTTAATGTGGGTGGTCTAATCATGTAGGCAACGTAAAGTTCCATATATTTGTCTAAGAAAAAAAACCAACAAAATCATGAAATCTTCCTTTCAATTACAAAAAACGAAAAATCTCCTCTTCTTATTTTGGGTGTTTTTCGCAAGTTTAAATGTTCAGGCTCAAACCAAACGTGGATTTGAATATCAGAGTACTTGTTTAAATGCAAATTTCTCGTCGATAGGAGTAGATTCGGTTTGCGAATCGGTTTCTTGGTTTATTAACAATTCAAATACCCCAGTTTCAAACGATTATACATTCAAATATTCCTTCAGTAAGGCAGGCACTTACACGGTATGTATGAAAGTTAACAACAGTTGCAAACGCTATGACACCTTGTATTGCAGGAGTGTGGTAATTACCGATTGTAACGGTTGCGATTCTGTAAAAACGGGTTGGAGCATCAAAGCAGACACGGTGATTTGCGGTAAATTTAAATTCAACGCCTACACCGAAAATAAAAACGCTCAAAATGTAAGTTACGCATACACCTTTGGTGATGGCACAAGCTCTACAAATAAGGACCCGAGTAATACCTATCTTAAAAATGGCAATCATCAGGCTTGTGTAACCGTTAAATTTGAATACAACGGGGCCGCATGTTCAAAACAATATTGCGAAACCCTAAAAGTGACTTGTCATGAAACGGCTCAAAATTGCACCTGGAAGGAAACCAATATGTATGTTTCCAACCAATGCAATGTTTGGAGTTTTTATGCTCCGCTCTACGCAGATTCTTGTATGACATATAAATGGACCGTTAACGGAGTGGTAAAGGAAACGCGTTCCGCATCATTTACTATGGAGAAGAAAGACAGCTTATTTGTGTGTTTAAGATTAAAAAATTCATGTACGGGTTGTGATACCACAATATGCAAACAGTTTTACAACGATTGTTTACCGAATCAAAACAATCGCTGCAAATGGGAAAATATCGGTACTGGGCATAGTGCAAGCAATACCCAATGCGGAAAAGTAATTTTTGAAGCCACTGCACAAAAAGACACCTGTATTAAAACCGAATATTATGCCAATGGAAAATGGATTCCAGGTCGAATTTACGACTATAATTACACCCAGAATGGCACCTATACCTATGTATTTAGATTCAAAAATACCTGCACGGGTTGCGATACGGTGGTATATAATAAAGTAGAGATTGGCTGTTTCAAAGAAACCAAAACTTGCGACTGGAGTAAATTCAATTTCAACTATCGCAGTTATGCCGATAGCAAGCAGGAGAATTGTTACAAATACCTGTTTGAAGCTACTAACTTTGAAGATTCGTGTATCGTTCAAAAAATTAAAATCACCCAAGAGAATAACATCCTATTCCAAGAAACCGGACGAATTGTAGATTATACCTTCAAGAACAATGGGTATTATACGGTTTGCTACTGGGCAAAAAATGAATGTTTGAATTGCGACACTTGGGTTTGTAAAACCATATATGTAAACTGCGAAAAAGCGGATATTCAAAAAGAAGATAAATTTAGTATTTCACTGGCACCAAATCCCGTTCAGGATATGCTATATATCAATAACAACCAAGCTGTATTCGTAGAACTTTTTAATATCTATGGTCAAAAAGCATTCGATCAAAAATTAGGAATTAATGGGGTTTTGAATGTGAGTAGTTTACCTACAGCTACCTATATCTTAAAGCTTTATGAACCTAGTGGTAAAATCCGGAGTATTAAAATCATTAAAGATTAATCCGTTTCAAAACTGATAATTATCATTGAAGTACGGGTTTTTTGAGCGTATTTTTGAAGCAAAAATCATGAAGAATAGAAAAACGAATAACCAGATTTTGGTTCCTACCGACTTTTCAGAGGTAGCGCGTTGTGCGGTGAACCATGCAGGCCGTGTAGCCAAAGCCTATGGAAATGAAATCACTTTGGTTTATGTAATCGAAGAAAGTTTTCTAGGCGGCATTTTCTCTAAAAGTCAATCTGCAATTATGAAGGATGCTATTGCTACCAAATTGGAGGTGCGTGCCAAGGAAGTGGCAACAGAATTTGGAGTAAAGGTTTCTACTCGCGTAGAATCCGGAAAAGTATATAAAACCATTGCTGAAATGGCCAATAAAGAAGGCTACGATTCCATTATTATGGGAAGTCATGGTGCTTCAGGCTTAGAACAGATTGTGGGCTCCAACGCTTCTCGTACGATACAATATGCGGAAGTACCTGTTGTTGTAGTAAAAAGTAGCGATATCGGTAAAAATGGATATCAAAAAATCGTTATGCCTTTCGATTTAACCATTGAATCCAGACAGAAATTAGATTGGGGAATCAATATCGCAAAAAAATTCGACTCAGAAATACATATCGTTTACAGCGATTCAGATGATGAGTATTTAGATCGTAAGATGAAAAACAACATTGCGGTAATTAAGAGTGCATTGGATAAAAATGGGGTAAAATATACCCTATATGAATTCAAAGACAGCGTATTTGATAATTTTGCAAACGAGATTCACAACTATGCAAAAATCATCAGCGCCGATTTGATCGTTGCCATGACGCATACCGAGAAAGGCATTGGAGAAATGGTAATTGGCACCTTAACGCAACAGTTGGTAAATAAGGCTGAGAACATTGCTGTAATGTGTATTTACCCGACCGAAACCGGGTTTAATTACGATTATTAATTTAATTTCAACATCATAAAAAACAGCCTGTTAACATAACAGGCTGTTTTCGTTTATACAGAAATTACAAACTTTAAAAATCTAATATTATTCCAACGGTGGGTAATACGGTTCCCGTTTCGTTCGGAAGGAAATCAGCAAGATAAAATCCTGGATTATTGGCATCTGCCACAGGCTTTCCATTCCCATCTTGGGCCGCGATTAATGTTTCGGGGCCTAAATATTTGGTATTGAACGCATTTTGAATATCAAAATACAAATTCAAGGACCATTTCTTTTTATACCATACTTTATCGATGCGGAAATCAAACTGATTGAAATTCCCCAAACGGGCAGCATTTAACTGATTATAATTAGGGAATGCAATACCACGGGCATTCCAGTTGGCGATATTCAAACTGCGTTGAATATCGTCTGGTGTATACGGACGGCCACTCACAAAGCGCCATTTAACCCCAATTTCCCAATTTTTACCTAATGGTTTTCCCGCCGTTAAGCTTAATGTATGGCGGCTGTCCCATGAACTGGCAATATACTCCCCTCTTTTATCTTGAAATTGAGACCAAGCCAAGGTATAGCTTGCAATACCATACAACCCATTGCGTGACCGACGTTGTATCAAAAATTCAGCACCAAATGCACGTCCTTCGCCAATGGCAGATACGGGTTCGTTCCCGATTACTCCAAAATCGGCCCCTAAATTGGCCAAATTAATAGAGTCATTTAAAGCAAATGGATAACCCGAATATTGCTTATAAAATCCCTCCAAGGTAATTTTAGTTTCCTGCCCTTGATTGTACTGAAATCCAGCCGCAATCATACGATTCCGCATATAAGTAGTTCGATCCTGGTTGGCTAAGGCGTTATTCGTATCTCTAAATCCTAAAATTGAATAGTTAGGCAATTGATGAAATTGGCCCGCATTGATATTGAAGAATAAATCTTCGGCAATGGGGACTGAAGCACTTAATGAAATTGTGGGTTGATTCCACAATTGCAACATAGATGTATTGTAATTGCTTCCATCAAAACGCAAAGAAGCGCTTAATAAAGTTCCCCCATTTAGCGTTGTCGACACTCGGGAAAATGCATTGAATTTGAACAGGTCTAAATTTGACTTAAATGCTCTTTCGAACAATCCCTGAGATGTTACAAATCTATTAAATACATCTACCCCATACTGCGCAAACTCACTTCCACCGCCTACTAACCATTTGAATCCTCCTGTACGCCCTGAATGCTCTAATCTAAGTTTGTTTTCCTCTTCCGTACTTACGTATTGTAAGATTAGATTTTCAGGCTTCGAATCGTCGTTATCTTGATACCGAACGGTTTCGTTATTCAACATATTCCGACTTAAAAACACTTGTGTTTTGGTTCCTTTCCCAAAGTGGGTATACACGGTTCCAAATGCATAATTCCATTGGGAATAATCCGGCAAATATCCTAAAATGTAGCGATTCGATTTGAGCTTTATGCTGTCGGTGATGCCATCGTTTACTCCCGTATTTAATCGGAAATAATCTACCGCTCCCACCGTAATGATGCTTAATTTATCATTCTTGCCTAAATCGATTTGCACCTTTCCCTGATAATCCACGAAATTGGGCAAGAAAGGCAATCCTAAAACCGAAAACAATCCTTGTAAATAGCTCTGTCTGGCAGAAAAGATATAGGTTGCTTTTTTACCCATAGGCCCGTCTGCCGTGAAACCCAAATCGCTGCTTCCCACGGTAAACCGGTAATTCCCTTTTTCTTTATTCCCTTCAATTTGTTGAAAATCAAAAACCGAACTCAATCCATTAGAATAATTTACAGGAAAAGCGCCGGTATAAAAGTTTACTTTCTTAATAAAATTAACGTTTAATAATCCTACAGGCCCCCCGGTACTACCTTGAGTTTGGAAATGGTTGATTACGGGAATTTCGATCCCGTCTAAGTAGAATTTATTTTCGGAAGGAGCGCCTCCTCTTATCACAATATCATTTCTAAATCCAGGAATGCTAATTACCCCTGGTAAAGATTGAATAATTTTCGAAATATCTCTGTTCCCCCCGGGATTGCGTTCAATTTCGCGGATCGATAACTCCTGCGAAGATAGCGGACTTCCAGCATCTCTCTTTTGAAGTGACGTACGTCGAATATCAACGGCTTTAATTTGATCAGCGATGGATTCTAGAGCAATTAATACAGGTGCTTTTTTATCGTAGGTAACCAATTGTTCGGCACTATTGCCCGATTTATATCCGGAAGCTTGTGCGTAAAAGACATAAAATCCAGGATTCTTTAGGGTTAACGTAAACGCTCCATCTGCGTCTGTTCGAGCGGAATCTGAATTCTTGGAAAATTTCACCCACGCGTTTTCGATGGGCTTGTTCGTTTCTACATCAATAATACGCCCTTTGATAATCAATATATTATCATTTTGGGCAAAGGCGTTAATTCCATATCCCCCGAAAAAAATCATCGTCAGGAATAAGGTTTTCAGAACTGTTGCATTTTTCATTCATTTGTTTAACAATTGATGCTCAAAATAGTTTAAAAATCAAACAAGCGGCTAAATTTAACGACGAAAACCCATGTGGATGCAGTCATAAATCGCACAAAAATTGTAACTTCGCAATCCTAAATTTATGCTTGGAAACATCTTAGGCAATATTGCCAAAATATTCGGAGGGAGCGCTCAGGAGCGCGCTATGAAAGAAGTAGCACCCATCGTTGATAAAATAAATGCCGCATACGCCACACTCGCTGAATTAAGTCACGACGAATTGCGTTCAAAATCTGTTGAATTCAAAACGCGAATCGCTGATTTTTTATCAGAAATCGACGTGCAAATTTCGGATGCGCAGCGCGAAGTTGCTGCCCTTTCAAATGAAGCAGTTGCAGAGAAAGAGGCTCTATTTGAAACCATTTCCTCATTAGAAAAACAACGAGATGAGCGATTGGAAATCGTGTTGTTAGAATTATTGCCTGAGGCATTTGCTGTGGTTAAAGAAACGGCCCGCAGATTTACAGAAAATACGTCTATTTCTGTTGAAGCGAACGATTTGGATCGGGAATTGGCATTAACCCATCCCCACATTACCATCGAAAACGACCGGGCAATCTATCAAAATGAGTGGGATGCTGCAGGTGCTCGCATCAAATGGAACATGATTCATTATGATGTACAGCTTATCGGGGGATATGCCTTACACTCCGGAAATATCGCAGAGATGAGCACGGGAGAAGGTAAAACCTTAGTAAGTACCCTGCCCGCCTACCTCAACGCCCTTGGCGGAAGAGGCGTGCACATGGTTACCGTTAACGATTATTTGGCTCGAAGGGATGCAGAATGGAATGCTCCAATTTTTAATTTTTTAGGACTTACCGTCGACTGCCTAGAATACCACAGGCCTAACAGCGAAGAACGCCGACAAGCTTACAAGGCAGATATCACCTACGGTACCAATAACGAATTTGGTTTCGATTATTTACGCGATAATATGGCTCACGATCCTTCTGAATTGGTTCAAGGAAAGCACCATTATGCCATTATTGACGAGGTAGATAGCGTATTAATCGACGATGCCCGTACGCCTTTAATTATCAGTGGACCCACTCCTCGTGGAGATATCCAAGAATTCAACGCTTTAAAACCTCGGATTCAAGCCTTGGTTGATGCACAAAAAAAATATGCAATTAATTCATTGAATGAAGCTAAAAAGCTGATTGCTGATGGAAATACGGGACCCAAAGAAGGCGAAGGTGGTTTGGCACTTTTCCGTGCACACCGAGCCCTCCCAAAAAATAAAAACTTAATCAAATTTCTAGGCGAACCTGGAATGCGCGCCTTACTTACTAAAGTAGAAAGTTATTATTTACAAGACCAACAGAAGGAGATGCCCAAGGCAGATGCGCCCCTCTTCTTTACTATTGATGAAAAATCGAATAGCGTTGATTTAACCGAAAAAGGGATCGAACTCATTACCCAATCTGGGGAAGATCCTCAATTCTTCATTATGCCTGATGTTGGGGCTCAAATGGTTCAAATTGACCAAAGTGAGGCTCCGACAGAAGAAAAAACAGCTCAGAAAACGCGATTGATGCAAGATTTTGCTGAAAAGAGTGAACGCATCCACTCAGTTCAACAATTATTGAAAGCATATACCATGTTTGAGCGCGATGTAGAATACATCCTTCAAGATGGAAAAGTGAAAATTGTAGATGAGCAAACAGGCCGTGTTATGGACGGTCGCCGTTATTCGGATGGATTGCACCAAGCCATTGAAGCCAAGGAAAATGTACGTGTAGAAGCGGCCACTCAAACCTATGCAACCATCACATTGCAAAACTATTTCCGTATGTACCATAAATTATCGGGTATGACGGGTACGGCAGAAACCGAGGCTCAAGAGTTGTGGGACATTTATAAATTAGGAGTTAAGGTAATTCCTACCAATAAACCGGTAATTCGTGCAGATCGCGAGGATTTAGTTTACAAAACAAAACGGGAAAAATACAATGCGGTAATTGATTTGGTGAACGAACTTACACAAGCCGGAAGACCGGTATTGGTGGGAACAACGAGCGTTGAAGTCAGCGAATTGCTTTCAAAAATGCTCAAATTACGCGGCATTAAGCATAATGTATTAAATGCTAAACAGCATCAAAAAGAAGCAGAAATTGTTGCTGAAGCGGGTTTGCCCGGTGCTGTTACGATCGCGACCAATATGGCAGGTCGTGGAACGGATATAAAAATCTCAGACGAAGTAAAACAAGCCGGTGGTTTGGCCATTATCGGTACCGAGCGTCACGAAAGTCGCCGAGTTGACCGTCAGTTACGCGGTCGTGCAGGACGACAAGGAGATCCAGGTAGTTCTGTATTTTACGTTTCTTTGGAAGATAATTTGATGCGTATTTTCGGTTCTGAAAAAGTAGCCGGATTTATGGATAAATTTGGATACAAAGAAGGCGATGTAATCGAGCATTCATGGATGTCTAAAACCATCGAAAGAAATCAAAAACGCGTTGAACAGAACAATTTTGGTATCCGTAAGCGTTTGTTGGAATACGACGATGTTATGAACAAGCAGCGCACCAGCATTTATCGGATACGCAGGAATGCATTGTTTGGAGATAAATTGAGCATAGATTTAAAAAACATGCTTTGGAGTTGGTGTGAGGAGGTCGTTCACGGACATAAAGAAGGGGGAAGTTTTGCAGATTTCGAATTTGATGTGATGCGTACCTTGGCAGTAGCTCCTCCGTTCAAAGAAAGCGATTTTGATAGCAAAACTGCCGATGCCTTAACCGAAGAATTGTTCGAAGCCTTAAACGAATATTACGCACAAAAATCGAATGCCATGGCAGCCCAAGCCCTACCCGTATTCCAACAAATACGTCAGGCTCAAGGCGATCGCATTGAAAATGTGGTGGTACCTATTACGGATGGAACGCACCAATATCAGATTACTGTTCCCATGCAAAAAGCACTTGACAGTAATTGCTTATCCATGATTCGAGATTTTGAAAAATCTACAACTTTACAAAATATCGACGACGAATGGAAAGAGCATTTGCGTGAATTAGATGAATTGAAACAAAGCACTTCAAACGCACAATATGAGCAAAAAGACCCTCTTTTGATTTATAAAATTGAGAGTTTTGAATTGTACGGACAGATGTTACAACGCTTGAATCAGAAAATATTAGGCATGTTATTCCGCACTCGGATTCACGATGGCGGAGATGTTAGTGAAGCCAAAGCACCGGCTCGCCGACAAGCACCTAAGACTATCGAGAGCAAAGATGATGCAGGTTCTAGCCTTGGCAGTTCTTCAGAAGACGTTCAAACGGAATCGGCTCCCAGAACTGCGCCTAATCCCATCCGCAACGAACTCAAAGTAGGTCGTAACGATGCGTGTCCTTGTGGAAGTGGAAAGAAATTCAAGCAATGTCACGGACGTGCATAAACCTCCAATAAGGGAAACCAAAGAAAATACGGAAAACTATTATTGGGAAGACGGTTTTTGCGTATTTACAGAAACTTTTTTAGCCAAAAAAGGGGCATGTTGCGGTTCCGGCTGCCGGCATTGTCCCTATGTACCCAAACACCATAATGGGAGCATAAAATTGCGGAAAGAAGTTCTTAAAAACTTGTAAACATTAATCTTTTTTTAAGTCGGCACTGCGTATTTTTGCAGCGTGAATTTTCGCATACAATCTGCCCTCATTTCAGTATTTAGCAAAGAAGGCTTAGAGCCTGTTTTACATGTACTTAACAAATTAAATGTTCAATTCTACTCAACAGGTGGAACTCAAACATTTATTGAAAACTTAGGCTATTCTTGTACGTCTATCGAGTCCGTAACTGGATATCCCAGTATTCTCGACGGCCGTGTAAAGACCCTTCACCCTAAAGTTTTCGGGGGAATTTTAACACAACGAAACAATCCAGAGCATCTTGCACAAGCCGAGCAATACGAATTACCCGCTTTTGATTTGGTCATGGTAGATTTATATCCATTTGCAGAGACCGTTGCAGCGGGAGGTAGTGATGAAGACATTATTGAGAAAATCGATATTGGTGGCGTTTCGTTAATCCGGGCAGCTGCAAAAAATCACGAACATTGCAGTATCATTTCTCATAAATCTCAGTATCCATTTTTTGTAGAAGCCTTGCTTCAATACGGCGCGGAAATCCCATTAGAAATCCGGAAAAATTTAGCCAAAGAAGCCTTTATGAATACCCATGAATACGACGGACAAATAAACCGTTGGTTTGCAGGATTCAAAACCTATACCCTTAGATATGGTGAAAATCCCCATCAAAAAGGGTATTTCCAAGGGAATTTAGATGCTTTATTCGATAAATTGCAAGGAAAAGAGTTGAGCTATAACAACCTATTAGATGTGGATAGTGCGGTTTCTTTATTGCGCGAATTCCCTACTTCAGAGGGCGCTACCTTTATTATAGTTAAACACAATAATGCTTGTGGATTGGCGCAAAGAAGCTCCACTTTAGATGCATGGCATGCGGCTTTAGAATGTGACCCCGTAAGTGCGTTTGGTGGCATTTTGGCCTGCAATCAAACCATCGATTTAGATACCGCCAAGGAAATCCACACCCTTTTCTTTGAAGTATTAATTGCTCCCGATTTTAGTCCGGAAGCACTCGAACTTTTAGCAACAAAAACGAATCGAATCGTATTAAAATCTAAAGATCTCGATGAAGTTAATACCTTGAGCCGTCGTTCTGCCCTTAATGGCGAACTGATACAAGAACGCGATCACAGCACTGAAACCCGCGACGCCATGCAAACCGTTACATCAACGTCTCCAACTGAAAGAGAATTGGCGGATATGGAGTTTGCCATTAAAATTGTTAAACATACCAAGAGCAATACCATTGTTTTGGCTAAAGACGGACAATTATTGGCAAGCGGAACTGGACAAACAAGCCGGGTAGATGCATTAAATCAGGCCATTGAAAAAGCAAATAAATTTGGATTTGACCTGAACGGAGCCGTTATGGCGAGTGATGCATTTTTCCCATTCCCCGATTGCGTTGAAATTGCGGACAAGTCTGGAATTACCGCGGTAGTTCAACCCGGAGGTAGCGTAAAGGACCAATCTAGCATTGATTATTGCAATGCCAACAATATGTCTATGGTATTTACGGGAATTCGACATTTTAAACACTAAATACAGTATTTCGGCACACAAATTGCAACTACGTTATTAAATGTACGGATTCATTAAGTTTTTATTATTTCTTCTCCCACCAGAGAAGGCACATGATGTAGCCCTAAACCTCATCGAATTCGCACTAAAAATACCTCTTATTGGAACCCTGCTGAAAAAATCTTTTAATTCAGGTCCCCAAAAAACCGTTGATTTTGCAGGCATTAAATTCCCTAATGTTATTGGTTTAGCAGCCGGATTTGATAAAGATGCTAAACGTCTTAAACTTTGGAAAGATTTAGGATTTGGCCATGTAGAAGTGGGTACCGTTACCCCTAAAGCCCAACCCGGAAACCCAAAACCTCGCTTATTTAGATTGGTAGAAGACCGTGCCGTTATAAATCGCATGGGATTCAATAACCAAGGCGTAGACGCTATGGTGAACCGACTTAAAAAACGTCCTGAAGGATTAATAGTGGGAGGAAATATTGGTAAAAACAAAGACACTCCAAACGAACTGGCTATCAACGATTATATCTACAGTTTCGAGAAGTTATACCCCTATGTAGATTATATAACGGTAAATGTTTCAAGTCCTAACACTCCTGGCCTGAGGGATTTACAAACCGAATCGTTTTTAGTTCCCTTGTTTGAACAATTAAATGATTTGCGAAAAACGCAAGAGAAATTCAAGCCAATATTTTTAAAAATCGCACCCGATTTTCAATTAAATGCCATTCGACTCCTAGGAGGAATTATCAAACGTTTGCCCATACAAGGCATCATTGCTACGAATACTACCGTTTCTCGCAGTGGTTTAGAAATTTCACAAAAAGAATTGGATAAAATTGGAGCCGGCGGACTTTCTGGTGCACCCTTATTTGAATCGAGCAACGCCATATTAGCAACACTTAGCATTGAAATAGGTAACATTATGCCCATTATCGGGGTAGGCGGTATATTTAATCATTTCGACGTACAAGAGAAACTCACCCGTGGAGCAGGGTTGGTTCAAGTTTATACCGGATTTATTTATGAAGGTCCATGGATCGTTCGCAACATTCTCAAACATTTACAATTTGAGGATTCGTTTTTAAAAGATTAATTTCGTTGATGCCTTGCCTACGTAATTACGTATTTTTAAGTGCGTTATTTTTTACTGGAAATTTATGGTCTCAAGGGCTTGAAATTCCTGAGATATTCCCCAACGAAACCCCTACCGAACATACCGCCTACACCACTTCATTTGCTCATCGTTACGGGCAGCCACATTGGGTGGCTTATTCATTAAATAGGACGCAGTTGGTAAGAGCTGCAGAGCGACCCGGAAAATTCCGTCCTGACCCCAAGATCAAACCCTCAACTCCTACTCATGACGCATATACCAAAACGGGATTTGACCGTGGGCACCTAGCTCCTGCCGCTGATATGGCTTGGTCTGAACAAACCATGACAGAAAGTTTCTACACATCGAATATTTGCCCTCAGCGCCCTGGCTTCAATCGGGGTATTTGGAAGAATTTAGAATCCGATGTGCGCTCATGGGCACTAAATAGTGCGGCTAAAAA
Organism: Bacteroidia bacterium; assembly: GCA_965655465.1. Lineage (GTDB taxonomy): Bacteria > Bacteroidota > Bacteroidia > NS11-12g > UBA955 > VMCP01. The sequence goes on from CBFHGY010000009.1 coordinate 41,012, forward strand.
ACCTGCATCATCAAATCGAATGCCGCAACTATTTATCGTTACGGGTCCGATTTTTAGTGCTCAAATGCGCAACATAAGTCGAATTCCAGGAGATACCCTTGCAGTACCTGAATATTTTTTCAAAGCAATTTTAGACACCGTTGGTATGGATCGTGCGGTGGGCTTTATTCTCCCGAATAATAAAATTCCCGCGGAACAATTATGGAATTTTGCCATGAGCATCGATGAATTAGAAACTAAATTAGGTCGTGATCTATTTCCGCTACTACCCGATGACCGCGAGGAAGTGGTTGAATCACAATTTCGTAGATCCGATTGGAATTAGTTCGGAGCTCCTAATACGAATAGTTTAGATTGCAAATGATTCCCATTAACTAATTCTAAATCTACATTGTAAATACCAGCACTAGCAGATAACATCAATTCCCATTGATAGTCAGAAATTTTATCGAATTTATCCATAAAAACCTCTTTCCCCAAAGCATTAAAAATACGAATTCTTAGAATGATAAATTCTCTACTTTCCAAAATGAACCGACCATTACTGGGATTAGGATATATTTTAAGGGGCGTTTTTAGGTGTGCTTCGTGATTAAGAATTTCTACCCTTAAACAATCACTTGTATCGATGCAATTTTCAACTCGAGCCTCAAGAGCGTATTCCCCTGAAACCTGAGGGACAAACCAAAATTGCGTTGCCCCATTAATCTGCGAATAACCTGAAATGCATGAAAGCCACTGATAGGTAATTAGATTTGGAACACCAACAAATTGCAGGGTATCGCCATTCTTGCGAATGTCAATGTTCAAACTATCAATAATTAGATTCAAGCGAACTATCGAATCGCAACCCCACATGGTTTGCAGGGTATCGGAATACGTACCACTTTGCGTATAGGTAAGACCCGTATTCGACCACGTATATGTATTGCATGCGCGCATGGATACGTTTGTTTGAGTGGATGTATCTATAATTAGATTCAA
>CBFHGY010000010.1:0-228 GCA_965655465.1 Bacteroidia bacterium
ATTCGTGAAAAGTAACGGGAATTTGAACATCTATTACTTAGCAAAATCATCAGATATTTTGTAAGTATGTCTAAAATCATAATTCCTTTTACTTTTAAAATGAAGCACTCTTTTTAAATGATTCTGTCTACCTCCATACTTGGAATCTACAAACTCCGATCCTAAACTATCGATTTCTCGTTGAATTATTTTTCTCCAATCTTTGGCGATTTCAAAATAACCTCCTGT
>CBFHGY010000010.1:238-4117 GCA_965655465.1 Bacteroidia bacterium
TATACGATAGAGTCAAGAGTTTGATCAGTTATCGTTTGGTCAAACCAAAAGGCGATTTCTTTATAGCCTTTTTCTAATGGCAACCGTTTACCACCGTCTAAAAAATAATCTTCGTCTTCTCTCAAGAGGTATAAGTAATCATATGATCCTCCGTATCGGCTTACAGAATCTAGTTTTAAGCTAGGATAGTCAGGGTGAAAAATGGTTAAACTTATTTTCTGATTTATCCAAGGAAAAGGCAAAACAATGGCATTGATTCCAGATCCTTCAACAATTTCGCAAGTGTCTCCATTGGCTATTACTAAGGGAAACAAAGGTTCATTAACTGAATTCACAACTCGTAATATTTGATCGGATGAGGGATTTCTAGAGCCTTTTGATTTCTTTTTATCTTTGAATTGTTCGATAAGTGTAATCAATGTATTCGTATCTGGTCTGCCTGTGGGGTAACGGGTATATGTTTTACATCTAGCCCCTTCTTTTTGCCTTTGATATTCGCCTGTAAAATCACAAATGCAGTTTTCGTTAGGTAATAAGGTTGTAATATAATTTTTATTATTTGTACTAAAATCAACTCGGATGCTGTCTAATTTGCAAATGAGACCAATACCTAAATTGAATTTATACATAGCAAAAATTTGGGAAGGCATTGAATGAGTTGGTTTTTCAAGGTAAATCTGTTGATATGACATCGGCGGAGTGTCATAGTAAGGATCAAAAAAAAACTCACAATTTAAGTTTAAATCATTTGGATCTATTGGCACTCCATATACAAATTTGCCTTCCATTTCGGTTGGTAAGGTGAAACAGATGTGATATGAGGCGGATTGCTCACCAGGTTGAGCCTTTGCAGCAAGAGCAAATAGCGAGAACGTAATTGCAAAAAGTATAAGTCGAAATTCTCTCATGTTTATTTTTGAATTGCGTATATTTAAATTACCACTAACCTGATTATACACGAAACTACCCATAAAAATATCAAATCCCAATAAATGGCTTTATTCCAGTATTAATTTGGAATTTGAAGAATTAACGGATGCGTATTTGTGTCTATTAAAAATCAACAAGGCTTTCGTAAATCCATGATAACGCCCTTAAATTTTGTTCTTGCCCCTTTATTTACGAGGTTCGCGAAGTGCGTAAATCAAAAAAGTCACCACCGCCCACAACTTTTCTCCATAGTAGCGCAAAAGGCGATTACTCACTTCATTTAAGGATTTTACTTGGTGAATGGGTTATGACTGTTTTAAAGATACCCAAACGGATATAATGCATAATTCCCTTTAATTAGTTTTTCGTATTTCTTTTTTAATGCCTTTTCTTCTTTGGGACATAAAATATAGATATATCCATAAATCATATATAATGCGGTAGTTGGAATGGTTTTGTATTCCAACTCTGCATCAAAAGCATTTAAAATCTTAGTTATTTCAATATCAAGGCGATCCCCGAAAATATCAAAATAATCCTCACCTGTAACGATTCCATCATTCAATAATTTAAGCTTAACCGCCATTTTTATCGCATCATTCTGAGGTAGGTTTTTATAAAAATCGCGGACCTCTACTTCACTTCCGAACCACTTACTTTGTATGAGTTCAGCATATTGAATATAAGTCCAAAAATGCTTGTTATTCAAAGTAGTTGCTTGATGAAAATGCTCCTTGGCGGTATCCCCATAGCCTAAACTCTTATATGCGTGAATGAGGCGAGAATGAGCCTCAACTTCAAGCTTAGTATCTCGCAAACCCACTTCAATAAATTGACAGGCAGGCTTTAAGTGATTGATAAAGCCTTGTACTTGTTTGTCACTAAGTTCGGATGCCAAGGAATGGCCTCTTTTTTTCCAAGCTTCATGTAGATGCCAAATACCATATAGCAACTCAAAAACAGGCGCTTCGCCGCTTTTCTTTTTTATCTTTAGGATGTGTTTTTCTGTATTATATAAGCTAAGATGATCCAATGCCAGGGTGAGATCATCCGGTGACAATTCTTTCAAACTGTCTTCGAGTTCCTGAAAGGAAGCCTTACGAAGTAAAACGGACAATTTCTCAATATCTTTTCTGTTAAAAGCATAGTTTTGAGCAGGTTTGCGAATTTCTCTAATAAATCTTCGAATCCCGAAAAAGGTGGCAACCAGAGGCAACAAAACCACTACGGCTGCAAGTATGGTGTTTAACATTTACGTAAGTTGTATATTGCGTTTAAAGTCGATTTAAAACAAATATATAACATTGCCACCTCAGATTTTGAAACATACCCGCAATTTCTCCTACTTCACTGGTTAATTCCAGCCGTAAAAACCCTATTTAATTAAAATTTGATTTCGGTCAGCTGTAAGTGATTTATCATTCAATAAAACGTGAATTTGACCTAAAACAAAGGAACGATACAGTTTAGGCATTTTTTAAAACTTCCGTATCCAATTATTTAATTTTACAAATGCCGGAATAACTCGTTAGCATTTGTCAGAATCAGGCATTAACTCTCCTAAAATTGCTAAATATTACGTGCCAAGACAAATCTAATTGGTTTCTTTTTGATCACTGCCATTTTTAACAATTAACCAAATAGCAAAAGTTATTTCCCAAGCTCCAGCGGGTCCAAGTAGATACATACTCCACTCCTTGCCCCATAACTCCAATATAAAGCCGAAGGAAAAAATAGCATAGCCTACTGCTCCCCAAATTGCTAACCAGCTTGATACGATTTTGTGCTTATGCAATGTCAAACACATAGGAATGCTGCCAAAGCCTAACACCAACATTCCCAAAGAATACCCCAAATCGTCTGAAATGTTTACCTCCAAAAACAAGGTTAAAATTATACTTAACAGGGCTAACGCTTCAAAAACTCTCGTATACAGATAAATATTGCCCACTAATACATTGTATTTAATCAAGGTTTTTCTAAATAAAATGCCAATAAAGAGTACAATTGCTGAATTTAAAAAGATCAGTAATGCACCCAGATATTTTTCTGCATTAATAGCACTTTGGAATAAATGTCGTCCGAAACCGTAGGCTAAAAAGGCCCCTAGTAAAAAAAAACCAATAGTTCGAGCTTTAAAAATTTTATTTGAATTGCTTTTGTCCTTCACTTTTTATTTGGTTTTTCAAGTTTTTATTGTTTCTGAATGTCGTAATTAACAATACGCGCTACGGTACTGTTTTGCGAAGGTAGGCTTTTTCAACACTAAACTTTATGAAATGCACAAAGCTTCATTTAACCACTGAATCACTAAATAGCAATAAATGACTTTATTAAAGTTTTTATTGGGAATTTAATGCTTTTTTGATTGGAAATTGAACTGCTAAATATCAAAATGATTATCGTAAATCAAAAATATGGTCCCTTACTTTTGATCCGCTACCAAGCCTTCATGTATGGAAACAAAAGGGTAGCCAGAATTTTAACCGAAGGTATTTAATACCCCAAAATATTGTCACATTTCCTTCAGTACCGTTGATCCTGTCGACTATAAAAAGGCAATGTTGATTATCTATGAACCAAACAATCTAAACGCATTCAAGCAAATTTTCATCGAACAATTCAAATTTGCAGTCGGTGAATATTTCAGAATCCGTAAGACCTAAAACAAAAAAAGTCGCCATTTCTGACGACTTTTCTTCCTTTGTAGCGGGAGCAGGACTCGAACCTGCGACCTTCGGGTTATGAGCCCGACGAGCTACCACTGCTCCATCCCGCGATGTACCTTTGCTAAATTTCTTCCGAAATTCTTTTAGCTTGTAGCCCGTAGGGGAATCGAACCCCTCTTTCATCCGTGAAAGGGACGTGTCCTAACCGATAGACGAACGGGCCTCGTTGTCTTTGGGAGTGCAAAAATACATAAATTTACCAACTCCCCAAACTTTTTTT
>CBFHGY010000010.1:4217-21241 GCA_965655465.1 Bacteroidia bacterium
TTTTTTTGAAAAATTATACGTATCTCTCGATTATTCCATCTCCCCACAACTCTTCCAAGGCGTAAAAATCGCGTTGCTCCTTAGAAAAAACATGCACCACCACACTGTAATAATCTAATAATACCCACTCCGCGTGATCACCGCCCTCTCTGTGTCTTGGCTTTTCATTCAGAGACTTGAACATCACCTCCTCAACGCTATCCGCCAAGGCATCTACTTGTCGGTTACTGCCTCCGTGACAAATAACAAAAAAATCTGTGAATGAGGATCCAATCTTCCTTAAATCAATACTCGTTATATCTACTCCCTTTTTCTCCTGTAAACCGTGCACGGCCATTTTCATCATGAGCTCGGGATCGTTTGCATTTCTTACTGCCATTTATCGTTTCTTTGTGCAAAGAACGCTATTTTAAGCCAAAATTCGCCAAATACCCACTCATGAAGCGCATTTACCTTCCAGAAATCCCCTCTACCCAAAGCTTCCTGCTGCAAAACCTGCCCGAATGCGCTCCGCATTTGGCTCAATGCGTTTACTCATTCCACCAAACCGCCGGATACGGACAAGCTCAGAATTCTTGGGAATGTCCTGCCGATTCCGGTTTGGCCTTCTCACTCGCTTGGCCCTTCCCCAAAAATCTAAAAACCCCTTGGGTTCAAATTAATAAGCACCTCAGTATCGGCATTACCCAATTCCTACAAGAAAAAATTCACCCCCACTTTTGTCTGAAATGGCCCAATGACCTTATCTATGAAAATAAAAAATGTGGGGGCATGATCATGAATATTGTTTCCAAATCCGATTGTCAGTATTTAGTACTCGGACTCGGAATTAATTTAAAACCCATACCCCATATTGCTTCCGCAACCTCTTTCGAAGAAATCAATCCCAAAATCCTCGATGACCCTCATGCGTTTTGCCTCGATTTGTGCAATTATTTAAATTCCTTTCTAAAAAAAGAACCTGGAATACACATCGAAAGTGACTACAACGCTTGTTTATGGCGTCTGCAAGACCTTGCGGCTATTTCGATAAACTTCCCCGAAAAATTTAAAAACAGTCCTGAAATTATTACAGCTAAAATTTTAGGCGCCGATTCCGTTGGCCGAATAATTATCGAAACCGATAGCGGTGTGTACCATTTGCACCACGGTCAGGCCCGTGTTCAACTCCCTAAAAACTGAAAACATCGAAGATTCTAGGCAAGCTTTTGCTAAATATAAAACACACCCGTATCTTTCCACATTCAATCGATGCATATTTCTTTTCTATTCGTCTTTAGTGCCTTAATCCTTATAGGCTACTTATTCGAAGTCTTATCCCCTAAGACCCGCATTCCAAACGTAATCATTCTTTTGGGACTTGGCATGTTAAGTCAGGAACTCGTGACTTTCATGGGGTGGGAACGGCCCGATTTTTCAAATGTTGTGCCGGAGTTGGGAACCGTCGGATTGATACTGATTGTTTTGGAGGGTACTTTAGAATTAAAAATTACCCGCGAAAAACTTCCCTTATTATCAAAAACCTTCGGACTTGCTTTTCTTTCCATCATAACCCTATGCCTCGCATTGGGTTTCTGGTTTAATATGCAAGGATATTCCTTTAAAGATTCTTTGCTTAATGCAATTCCCATTTCCATAATTTCTAGTGCGATAGCGATACCTACCGCTAAAATGTTAAGCGCCAAGGATAAGGAATTTATCATTTTCGAAAGCAGTTTATCGGATATTATAGGGGTAACCATCTTCAATTACATAAGCGCCACCGCGATTATTAATGCCGCCAGCTTATGGAATTTTACCGCACAAATTGGAATCAGTGTGCTGTTTTCAATCATTGCAGCTTTGGTTCTAACCTTGATTTTAAGCCGTTTGCATCATAAAATTAAATTCATTCCCATCATTGCATTGATTCTCTTTTTATACGCATTAGCAAAAGGATTTCACCTGCCCGCACTGATATTGATTCTCGTATTTGGATTGGTGGTTGCAAATATTGAAAAAATCACATCCCTGAAATGGTTCCACAAATTTGACCCTAAAAATCTCATTAAAGAAATTCACCGTTTTGAAGAAATTACCACCGAGCTCACTTTCGTTGTGCGTGTTTCCTTTTTTGTTATTTTTGGATTTACCATCGATTTACCTTCCCTACTTGATCCTGCAACACTGGCTTTAGCGGTAATCATTTTTACTATGATTGCACTTTTGCGAATTCTGCAATTAATTTTATTGAAATTACCCGTATTCCCCTTGGCCTATGTAGCCCCTCGTGGCTTGATAACAATATTACTATTCATCAGCATTCCCGCCTCACAAACCCTTGATTCGGTAAATCAAACTTTGATTACCCAAATCATTCTGATTACGTCATTATTCATGATGGGTGCAACCCTTTTCTCTAAAAAGCAAAAAGTAGCTCCTCCGGGGAAAGAAAATCCCCAAGAAAAATTCGATATAATCCACAGAAAAAACTCCGAAAATCCGGCTTAATCACATTTATTACACACTTTTTTTAACAAAAAGTTACGCCCCCTTTCTGTTTTATCGATATGTCCTTAAATCTTCATTATCAGATATTTGCGCTCTTTTTGTATTTTTAACAATAACTAAATATTTGCGCAAAATGACGATAAAACACTTGATTCTTTCGATAGAAAGTGTACTTTTGACACCTTGATAATCTGCCATTATATGAAAAGATTTATAAAACCTATTTTTACGTTGCTCGCCCTTTATGCATGTTCGGTTTCTGCCCAAAATGCGATTTTTAAGGGAATCGTTAAGAGCAACAGTACCACAGGTATTTCCGGTGCCGAGGTGAGCCTAAGTAACAATGCCAATAAAATCAGTTCTTCCGCTACTACGGATTCGAAAGGTAATTTTGTGTTGGAAGTGGTTCCTGGAAATTATGAGGTACAAATTTCCAAATCTGAATTTGAAACGGTAAGTGAAGTAATCACCCTGAACGCGAATGAAACTTTGGAAAAAAGCTTCGTTTTACTACCCGAAGCAGAAGATATCGGACAGGTAGTGATTGTAGGTTATGGAACTTCCCGAAGAAAAGATTTAACGGGATCTGTAAGTTCTTTAAAAGGAAAAGAAGTCTTAGACATGCCCGCTCCGAGTTTTGAAGCGGCATTACAAGGTAAAGCTGCCGGTGTTCAAATTACCATGGGCTCAGGTGTGGCCGGCTCCGGGAGTTTGGTTCGGGTTCGTGGTGTGGCATCCATTTCTGCCGCGGGAGATCCCCTTTACATCGTAGACGGTATACCTATTAGCCAAGATTATTTTATAAATGGAAATAACGGTGGTTTTAATAATAATCCTTTAGCCACTATCAATCCAAACGATATAGAATCTATTGAAATCCTAAAAGATGCAGCAGCTACCGCAATTTACGGTTCTAGAGGATCTAATGGGGTAATATTAATTAGTACGAAAAGAGCAAAAAAATCGGGTTTGAAATTCGAATTCACTTCTCGTGTGGGAACGTCACAACCTACCTTCAAACCACAAATGCTCAATTCCACTCAATTCCTTCAAATGTACCAGGAAGCCTGGGAAAATGATGGTGGTGTAGGATTAGCACCATTACCCAATAATATTTCTTGGGATGACGCCCGCAAAACCAATACCAATTGGATCGATGAAACCATGGGTACTGGTTTCAAACAATTATATTCTTTAGGAACTACTTACCGCAAAGGCAAATTTGGAGCTTATGTGGGACTTACTTGGGAAGACAATGGAAGTTTTGTTATTGGTAGTAATTACGACCGTCAATCGGCTCGTGTTAATATCGATTGGGAACCCATTAAAAACCTCAATTTAACGGCAAGTACCTCATTAACTAAAGGAGTAAATACCCGTGTAGATGGTGCCTGGAGTGGTGGTTTTGGTGCTGCAATGAGCACGGCCCTACCTATATATCCCATTTACGATACCGCAGGAAAATTCTGGAATTCGGGTAATGGCGGTTGGAACCCCGTAGCAATACGCAATTTAAAAGATTGGAGAACTACCGAATATCGAAGCATTAACAATTTAAAAGCAAGCTACCGGGTAAACGATAAACTGTCAATCACTGCTTTTGGTGCGATAGATTATATGGATTTTTACGAGGACATTTATGAGCCCCAAGCCATGATCAACACCAATCACGCAGGTATTGCCAAGCGTTCACCGCGTCAAACCTTCAATTATAACTACAACTTAGTGGGCAATTATCAAATATTGGATAATCGCATACACGCATTAAGTGCGATGGTGGGAATGGAATTCCAAAGAAGCAATTTAACCTCGAGATATATTGAAGTTGCAGATGCCAACCAAGCTTTGTACAAAGGAGAGAGCTTCGGCGATGCTTCCACCCGCGTTGAACGTGAAAATCCAGCGGAAGCTTTTGCATTCTTGAGTTATTTCACCCGTTGGAACTATAAATATATGGGTAAATACATCGTTGAATTTACCATGCGTGCAGACGGTTCGTCTCGTTTTGGTCCTAACAATGCATTTGGTTATTTCCCAGCCGTTTCTGGAGCTTGGCTATTAAGCGAAGAAGAATTCATGCGCGATTTATGGGGTAAAACCAATAATTTAAAATTAAGAGCTAGTTACGGTCGTACCGGAAATACCCCCAATCAAAACTATGCATGGCGCGGAACCTTCACACCCGCTCAAAATTCTTACGGGTATAACGGAAATCCCAGTATTTTCCCAACGCGATTGCCAAATCCAGACCTTAAATGGGAAACCAGCGATGTTTTAGACCTTTCATTAGAGGGCGGCGTTTTCAAAAACCGACTTACTTGGGAAATCGCCTACTACAACAAAACAACCAACGGTGTAATTTTAGATCTTTCGGTTCCACGTTCTTTGGGATTTTCTTCTTACTACGACAACGTAGGCGCTGTTAACAATTCAGGGATTGAATTTTCATTCACCTCAACAAATATCCGCACCGAAAATTTCAGCTGGAAAACCCAATTTAACATTGCACGCAACTACAATAAAATTTTAGATATTGGCGTATACACCCAGGATGCTGTTTCCGGTGGAACCAATGATACCCGTGTAGTAGTAGGAGAACCTATTGGAACCAATTACATCGTGCGCTTTTCACATGTAGACAAAGAAACAGGCCGCCCTGTTTACCTGGATAAAAATGGAAATGAAACCTTCACTTGGACAAACGAAGACCGTGTTTCAGTAGGAAGTGTCCTTCCTAAAGCAGTGGGTGGATTTACCAATACCTTTACCTATAAAAACTGGAACCTGAGCTTTCTATTTGTTTATAAAATTGGAGGAAACATTTACAATTCTTCAGGAAAACGTCAAAACGGGGTAGTTACAGATTGGAACATGACCACCGATTATTACAACCATTGGAGAAAACCCGGTGACGAGGCAAAATACCCCAAATTATCCCTTCAAACCGAACAATATGGCTTACCTCCTGATCCATACCAATACAATACTACGCTCTTCTTAGAAGATGGTTCTTATTTGAGAATGCGTAACATTAGCTTGAGCTATAGATTGCCCAAATCTTGGTTTGGTAAGAATGTAGATAATGCACAATTAACCTTTACCGGAGTGAACTTGCTTACATTCACTAATTACACCGGTGGAGATCCAGAAATTGCACGCGATTTCGAAAATCCAGCAGATAGGAACATGTCTTCTAACATCACCTATCTTACAGCACCACAAGAAAAATCCTATAATTTAACCCTAAATTTAACCTTCTAACATGAAAACATATACGCGCATTCTTGGAGCCCTTGTCATTGCGGCAATTTTAGGAACCGGAAGTTCATGTAAAAAAATGCTTGACCTACGCCCTGAAAATTTAACCTTGAGCGAGGAAGCATTAAAAACACCCGAAGATATCAAAGCATTATTGAACTCATGCTACGATGAATTCGCTAATCTTATGAACGGTTCTGTTCAAAACTACCATGAATTATTGGGTGAAAATCTTTCAGAACCTCAAAATTCTGCGGGTAGTTTGTATTATACCATATTCAATAGAGGAACGTTTTCATTCCGCACGGCGGATCGGGAGTACCTCGATTTTTATAACTGTATTCTAAGAATCAATACCATTTTTGACAATATAGATCTTATAAATGGGCTTTCAGCAGAAGATAAAACCCGAATTATGGGCGAAGGTCATTTTTTAAGAGCTTGGTGTCATTGGGAGTTGGTTAAATTATGGGCGCAACCTTACGGATACACCCAAGACAATTCACATCCAGGGGTTCCCATTCGATTAAAAGCCGATAAAAATATTGAACTACGCAGCAGCGTTGGTGAAGTATACACCCAAGTGCTTAATGATATAAATACCGCAATGGGAATGCTTCCAACCGAAAATGGTAATTACGCGAATGTATATGCGGCTAAAGCCCTAAAGGCCAAAGTGTTGTTTTTAATGAACAAACATAGCGAAGTATTAGACGTTACAACCGAATTAATGGGATTGAGTAATTTCGGTTTCTCCGACAGCTTAAATCGCTTTGTTCAAGGTGCCCCAGAAGAAATATTCTTTCAATTAATTAGCACCAGTAATAACGATAACCGAGCTGGAGGGTTTATCAATAACTACCGTTCGGACAATAATCCAAATCCAGCGCTCAAACCTTCAGCTTCATTCATGAAAATTGCCATGAATCCCGAAGACCGCAGAAGTGCTTTTTATGAAATTAAAAACGAGGGAAAAGCCAACCAATTCTTTGTATGTCATAAATTTGATAAAGACGTTTTCAATGTTCCCTTGTTACATTACACCGATATTGCATTGATGCATGCAGAGAGCATAACCGAAACGGGTGGCGACTTAAGTGCGGCTATAAGCGCTTTAGATGCCGTGCGTAAACGCGCATACGACACCGCTTTTGTAGCTACCAACCCAGCCATAAGCGCTATTGATTTACGTACATTAATCCGTAACGAGCGTCAATTAGAATTGGCATTTGAAGGCGATTGGACCCAACAATTACGTAGAAGGGGTGCTGCTGGTGAAACCATAACCATACGTCAATCTCCCTGGAATTGTCCAGGAATGCTTATTCAATTTCCAATGTCGGAGCGTACTGCCGGATTTATTTTTAACGAAGAAGGAGGATGTAACTAATGAAAAAACAACTTTTAATTGCCGGAATTGCAATCATTATTGCAACCGGTGCCTGCAAAAAACCTGTTGAAGAACTGTATGCACCTTCTAGCAAACTTGAAGGTATTAATGATGTTTGGGTACTTTCGCAAGTATACCAATACGATCCAAAGGATGTTGAAAAAGAAAATGTTGTGAACGTGAGCGAATTGTTCGTCGATAACAATATTGAACTCACTGTAAATTCTGCGGATTTTAGTTATGCCTTCAATCAAAATAACCCCCTGTTTTTAGGTGACTCTGGTACTTGGTCTTTCGATAATAACGAAGCACCAAGTCGCATTAACTTCCTGAATATTAACGCCAATAACGACACAACAAAGTACGACTGTTCCCTCCTTCGAACAGTTCGCACCGTAGATGCAACGCTTGAGTTTGAAATAACCCGTTATTGCGAAGGCGGTACGCCCACAACCATTTATCAATATCAATTCCGCAGAAAATGAAAAAATCCATAGTATCTATTTTTGCATTTATTGCAATAGCTCTAAGCGGAAATTTATTTTCCCAAGCTGCTTATTTAGACAAACCAGAAGAATTTGCTCCCGACAAACCTTGTAAAATTATGGTGAACTTAAAACTCACCTCTAACGAATGGGGAATCGTAGAAATCGCACAAACCGAAGATATTTATATCTGGACGTGGAAGCCCAAAGAGCATCCTGCAGGGCATCCCCTTGCAAATGGAATTGGCGGTGCTGCATGGAAAAATAGCAACGAGGCTTTAAAAATGACCAAGGAAGATGAAGGCTTGTATAGTTTTACCATGACTCCAACTGAATTTTATGAAACCTCTGCTTCGACCATTTATAAGGAAGACTTCCACTTCTTAGTTAAACCTAAAGATGGGGGTGGTTATGGAGATCCCGATCGTAAAACAGAAGATCTTTCCATTCTAGTGGAGCCTCCCGCTGGTCCCGTAGTAAAATTCTTGAGTATACCCTATGGAAAAGGCCCAAAACAAGATACCATTATCAGCACGACCCAAGATGTTTTTTCCCTAATTTATAATAACAGTGCAGAAGAAAAAACAAGCATGCAGAATGCCGAAGAACTCTATGTATATCCTGTGGCATACGACGAATCAGGTGCATCCTATTTAATCGCCGCAAATGCCCGTAAAGTGGCCGATTTTCCCATTTTAAAAATGAAAACCATTAAACCCGGAATATTCCAATATAGCATGATTCCAGAAAAGCTTTTTAATGCGGTTCCAAGTGGACAAAAAATCATCAAAATCGAACTTCAAGTGGTAAAACCCAATGTAAAAACCACATCCGATATGGTCGATGGGACTTTAACCTACTTCTTTAACCAAGGGGGTTGTTAAAAAATTTGTAAATTAAATCAGAAAAGAAAAGCCACGGCGTTGCCGTGGCTTTTCTTTTATCTGGTGTTCAGCAATCCTGAATAAATTACATTATAAGCTATTTTGATTTATACGTCAGTTTTATGATTCGATACCCCCAAGGCTCTATCGCATTCTCTGTTTGTCCCGAACTAAAAACCACCTCACCCGCAGGCCTTTTGCCCCACTTCTGAACCTTGTTAGACATGTTAACCGCAATATACGTTCTGCTGCGTTGTGTTCTATCGCTTTCATTGCTTTCTCGTATCCAAGAAAGAATACTTCCTTCGCACACGTCATATTCGATCACTTCCTTGGAAGAAGTCTTTATACCACACTCTCTTAAAGTTGCCTTTAAAGTGCCTAAAGAGCGGTAAAATTGACTTATTTCCATAGCATCGCGACTCGCCATTACATGGTCTTTTTCAAAAAAAGCCAAACGCTTATTATTTCCTACTTCTTGGCCCGTATACATTAAGGGAATACCAGGAGTAAAATAGGTAAATACGGCCATTGCCTTCCAAGCATCACCCATCCGCTCAAACAAAGTACCATTCCAAGCATTTTCATCGTGATTGGTGATAAAATTCATTGGGTAAACACCTTGGGGGAATTTTTTCTGTTTCCCAGTTAGCGTTTTAGCCAGAACCTTTGGAGATTCTTTTCCTTGTGAAATTTTATTTAATAAATGGTGGGTTTCCCAACCGTAATAGGCATTAAAAGGACCCTTGAATTGCTCCATATCGTGTTCTTCAGATTCGGCCAACATAAACACAGGTTTAACCGTTCTTAAAACTGTTGTAGCCTCTTTCCAAAAGTCTGAAGGCACATCCATTGCCACATCGCAACGGAAGCCATCTAAATCCACGCTATCAACCCAAAACTTCATACTTGCAATCATCGCTTTACGCAAACCTGCCTCATTGTAATTCAATTTAGCAACGTCTGTCCAACCCAAACTCTTTCCTGCCTTATCCAAAGGGTCGGTTATGGCACCTTCCGCATTTTTCATATACCATTCAGGATGTTCAGTAATCCAATTGTGGTCCCAAGCTGTATGATTGGCCACCCAATCTAAAATTACAATCATTCCATTTTCATGACAAACGCGTACCATTTCTCGGAAATCAGCTAAGGTGCCGTAATCTGGATTTACCGCAGTATAATTAGAAATTGCATAGGGACTTCCTTTATAGCGATCCCACTTGTTTGGGGCACCCTCTTCTTGCGGCAAATCTTCGACAAAAACATCGCCATTTGCTTTCCGCTTTTTCCTGCCTATAGGCTGTGAAGGCATTACCCATACCACATTTACTCCCAAATATTTCAACTCTTCTATGCTGGGTATAAATCCTTTTATATCTCCACTTTGAGTATGATGCCTTAAATTTACCTCATACATAATTGGATTTTGGGGCAATAGGGTTTGGGCTTGTGTTTGCATAAAAAACACTGCCGAAAACATTAAAAATAGATATTTTTTCATAGTTTATTTCTCAAATTGAACAATCATGGATGCATTTGGAGCCAAATTCCAAAGGTTTTTATAGGCAACATTTCCATTGGTAAGTCGCTTTTTTAACTTCCCATAAGTAGAAAAGCCCCCTTTGGGTTCCCAATAAAAAGGTTCCTTAGTCCTATTTATGATCGTAAATACGGTTTCCCCTCTATACGACCTCTTTAACACTAATCGATCCGAATCCATATACATTATTTCAAAGTCTCCATACAACATGGCCATACTATTACGCCTCATTTGGATGCAGGATTGCACCCACGTTTTCAAGGCTATTTCTTCTTTAGTAAGACCTTCAAATTTCATCGGATTTCTATTACCCGGATCATTAGCTCCTGGCATTCCAAATTCATCTCCGTAGTAAATTACAGGAATGCCTGGAACCGACATTTGATACGCATAAAACAGCGCAAAACTTTCATATCCTTTGGTCCCTTTAGGCTGAATATCGCTCACATGTCCTAAACGCTTCAACTCCATCCAATCTGTGCTTCTATCGATCGTGCCATCCGCAAAACTCATGAATCGAGTTCGATCCTGATTGCCCGTGATATTCCCCATTAAATGATGATATCCATACGTTTCCAAACTGCGGTTTTGTTCTTGAATTAATTTTTCCATGGGATCCCCAAAGGCAAAAACATCAACCATGCGATCGTATAAATTAAAATCGAATTGCGCGTCGAGCAAACCCGAACCTACATAAGAACCAATTAAACCTGGATCCCCATAGGTTTCGCCTATTTGATAGGTGTTTTTACCTCTTTTGGTGGAAATTTCAGAACGAATTTTCTGCGTCAACAACCGAGTGAAATTTTCAGGAATATGTTTGGTTGCATCATGTCTGAATCCGTCAAATTCAAAATTCCGGAGCCAAAACAAGGCCGAATCTACCATATACGCTGCTACTTCGGGCCTTCCTAAATCAAGTGTGGGCATAAAGGTATCAAACCAAGTAGTAAGTCGGTGATCGTCCCAACGTTCGGTATTTAAACTGCCATCTGGCAAGTACAAAGGAGTTACCCAATCTGGGTGTTGTTTATATATAGGGTGTTCTTTATGCACGTGGTGTGCTACATAATCAAGCAATACATTAATCCCAGAATCGTGTGCAGCTTTCAAAGCAGCGCGTAATTCTGCATCGGTTCCGAATCTAGGATCTACTACCGTATTATATACCGGCCAATATCCGTGATAGCCACTAAACATCACATGAGGGTCTTTAAAATTACCCCATGCGCCATCTGGATTTCGTGTTATAGGACTAATCCACAAGGAGTTAATACCCAAATTATTGAGATACCCCTTTTGAATTACGGTTTCAATACCCTTAATATCCCCACCCCAAAAATTAGTTTTTTCGCTTACTAATGGATGATCTACCTTTTTATTGTTGGATGGATTTCCGTCGTAAAAACGATCTAAGAACGCAAAATACATTACGTTTCCGTGCAGATCATCTCGGTCTATTTTCGTAACATCTTCAATGGGATTTCCATCCATTAAGGGCATAAGTAAATCACCAAAAACCGAACTATCATTGCAGGCGAAAACACGCAGATGGGTGCGTCCCGGTGTATTAATCACATATTTTTTTAGATCTATAGATTCCTCAAAGCTTGAATCTAACAGCAACCTGTTATTTTGCATTACCCATATATGAACCCCTTTCTCTGTGGTAACGAGTCTCAAACCCGATTCGGAAAATCCCAAACCTTTGTGTATCCGTTTGCGACCATTAGATTTATTATAGGTCAATACATCTAAAAAGCCGGCACCTTGAAACGCACGCAACACGGCATAAGGGGAATTTCCCCCGGTGAAAGAATACGAACTGGAGTCTGTACGCCAAAATTTCAAACTTCCCATGCTCTGCAGACTATCTGCATATCCATTATCAAAGAAATCTGCCGTTTCAATATGAGCAGTATCTGACCATGTAATGACCGATAATACTTTTGTATTGGGCAGTTCCTGAACGGTCTTTGGACTCTGACAAGCCCATACAAAAGGTATTATTAAGGCGAAAAATTTAATGCGCATAATCAATCATTTTAGTATTTTGTGAAGTTACCGAATACGTCACCCCATCGCAATGCAGGTGCAACTCGGGACCTTCGATATTGTGAATTTCCATGTGCGTATCAAAGAGCGATACACGCAAATAATTATCGCGGAATCGAATGTTGAAACGAATGGCCTTCCATGCTTTGGGAATTCTCGGTTCAAAGTGCAATTCACCATTGCGAACACGCATACCCGCAAAACCCTTGGAAATAGTCATCCAAGTACCAGCCATACTAGTGATGTGACAGCCATCGCAGGTATCGTTATTGATATCGTTCAAATCTAAACGTGCCGTGCGCAGATAAAATTCATAGGCCTTGTCATAATTGCCAATTTTATTGGCCAAAATACTATGTATGCAGGGCGAAAGTGAACTTTCATGCACCGTTAATGGCTCATAAAAATCGAAATGCCTTTTGTGTGCATCGATATCAAATTCATCTTCAAAAAAGTAAAAACCTTGCAACACATCGGCTTGTTTAATGTAACAACTCCTTAAAATGCGATCCCAACTCCAATGCTCGACAATAGGCCGTTGACTTGCGGGAAGTTCTGAAACAGGAATCAATTCTTTATCTAAAAATCCATCTTGCTGCAAGAAAACGTTATGCCCTTCGTCATAGGGGAAATACATGTTACCCGCAATCTCCTCCCATTTGGCAATTTCATGGGATTCTAGTTGGGTTTTCGCGATTATTTCCTTGTAACGATTTTGATGATTTTCCGCGGCCCATTGTAACTGTTCTCGAGTATAATTCATGCACCACACCGCAAATTTATTGGTATACCAATTGTTATTTACGTTATTCTCGAATTCATTCGGCCCCGTTACCCCTAACATTACCCATTGGTTTTTGTCTTTAGAAAAATGTACACGTTGAGACCAAAATCTACTAATTCCAATCAACACTTCCAATCCATAATCCACAAGATAGTTGTGATCTCCCGTGTAATTAATGTAATCGTAAACTGCATAGGCAATTGCCCCATTTCTATGTATTTCTTCGAAGGTAATTTCCCATTCATTGTGACATTCTTCACCGTTCATGGTTACCATTGGATACAATGCCGCACCGTTTGAAAATCCCAATTTTTGGGCATTTTCAATGGCTTTGTCTAATTGATTATAACGATAAACCAATAGATTTTTCGCGACATCTGAAGATGCTGTAGCTAAATAAAAGGGCAAACAATACGCTTCAGTATCCCAGTACGTACTCCCTCCATATTTTTCCCCAGTAAAGCCTTTAGGACCAATATTCAGGCGGGAATCGTCACCGGTATAGGTTTGAAACAACTGAAAAATGTTGAATCGGATAGATTGTTGGGCTTGATCATCGCCTTCAATTTCCACATCGCAATTATGCCAAATTTTAGCCCATGCCTGTTCGTGTTCGTGCACCAAAACATTCCAACCCGCATTAAGCGCTTCCTTCAGTTCTGCACTTGCGGTATCCAACAAATTGGTTTCGGGGGTATACATACTGCTGCAGATTGCAGCATATTTCTCTATGGTAAGTGGCTGATTTTCGCGTAGATTACATGTGTAACTTACCCAAGCATTTAACGCATCGATACCTAAATCAGTCGTATAGGTATTATCTTCTAAAACTATATTATGTAAGCACTTTGCTGCGACTGAAAAGTGTGTTTTCTTGGTTTTTTGGGTTACCCATAAACCGGAATCTTCCGCACCTGCTTGGGTATCTTGCCAGAAAAACTCATCATAGTTACTATCTTGGTTATACACCTCACCCATCAACCAACTTTTCACCTCTATCGAACATGCTTTGGATGCCTTCACATTGAAGGAAACCGCTCCTATATTTTTACGTTCCATAGAAACAAACCGTAACCATTCAAATTCTAATTGAATTCCGCTTGGAATTGTAATGGAGTAAGTACGACTTAATATCCCGCTCTTCATATCTAAAATACGAGTAAAATCAGCAGGCTTCAACACATTCAAATCGATAACATGCCCATCCACTTGAACGTGCATTTTGTTCCAACTTACGGAATTGAGAACTTTGGCAAAATATTCGGGATAGCCATTTTTCCACCAACCCACTCGGGTTTTATCGGGATAATATACCCCTGCTAAGTATGAACCTTGCAAAGTCGGTCCACTATAGGTCTCTTCGAAATTGGCCCTTTGTCCCATCCGGCCATTTCCAAGGCTAAAAATACTTTCAGAAACCTTAGAATTTTCAGATTGGAATCCCTGTTCCACGATTTGCCATGGATGAATCTTGATATAATCCTTCATAAAATAGCTTGATTTAAATGTTTTGAATTTGAGACCAGGTGAGTCCTATTAGTGTGTCCACCTGCAAATCAGCATCTAAGGGTTCATGACCTACTCCGATGCATTTCATACCTGCTTTTTTTGCTGCTTGAATTCCAGAAGGAGCATCTTCTATGACCAAGCACGACTTTGGATCAACGCCCAATTCTTTTGCGGCCAATAAAAATACTTCGGGATCTGGCTTGGTGTTTTTTACAGCGTTACCATCGATTATCGCCGCAAAATGGCTTAACAATCCCAATTTTTCTAAGATAAAACGAGCGTTCTTCGAACTACTCCCCACTGCAATTGCACAACCATTTTGACTGAGTAATTCAAGAAAACCGATTACACCCGGCAAAATATCCTTTTCGCCTAATTCTTTGATCAACGAGAGATAGTGATTGTTTTTTTCAATCAATAAATCCGAAAATTCAGCTTTAGAAACGGATGCATCCCAAAGTAGATAATTTTTGCCTTGCTGAGCGGTAGCCCAATTTAAAATTAAGGATAAACTATCGGCACGACTTACTCCTTTTAATTTCTCATTATCTTCTTCTGTTAGTTCATAATTGAACTTCGCAGCTATGGCTTTCCACGATTGATAATGATGCACAGCGGTATCTGTTAATACCCCGTCGAGATCAAAAATTACCGCCTTAATCATAACGGAAATTTTAAGATGCCGCCGTAAGATTTTTATGATATTCCATTAAGGCACTAACGGGGTTCTTGTTGATATTGCCCACGGTAAAGCCCATCTCATCTGCAATGTCACGCAATACATCTTGGAAATAATAGGAAACACTTCCCACGAAATGAATAGGAACGGATTTATAGTTGGGGTAACATGCAATATGAATCTCGGCGAAATGCCTCAAACCTTTATTAATAATTTCAGAAAAGTATGGATGCTCTTTATGTGGTACTAAAAAACGCATAAAAGAAGCCAAAAATACATTAGCATCTCTTTGATTGTATACTTTTGAGAAGATTTCTTCTTTGGTAATTTGGTATCGGCCCTTGAAATCTTTTTGCAATTCATTCGGCAATCGCTCGTAGATAAAATCGGCTAAAATGCGCTTTCCAAAATAGCTGCCGCTTCCTTCATCACCAAGAATATACCCTAAGGCTGGAACTACTTCGGTAACTTCCTCACCGTCGAAATAGCAACTGTTGCTGCCGGTACCCAAAATACAGGTAATACCGGGTTCTCCCGTATAGGTAGAATATGCCGCTGCGTTCAAGTCGTGACCCACTTTGCATTTTGCTTGGGTAAAAACCGCTTCTAAAGCCGCACGAATTATGGCATTACGGTCTTCTGAGGAACATCCTGCACCGTAAAAATTAACTTCTTGAATCTGCGGTGCAAATTTCATCAATTCTGCATTGGCCTTTAGGTGTTCTAATACCACCTCGGTGGAATGAAAAAATGGATTAAATCCAATGGTAAAGGTCTCATAAACCTGACCTTTACTGTCTTCTAATAACCAATCGCATTTGGTAGATCCGCTTTCTGCAACTACTATCATAAAAAGTACAATTTGAGCAAACTTAGTGTATTTGTGACACATTTGCGCAATTCCATGAATGAACTGACGCAAAAAACTCACAAACGGGTGTTTTATGGTGCATTCAAAGTTGCGAATTATCTTTGAAGTGTCAAAACGCCATGAACCAACCCCAAATTAACCCCAATGTTTCGGTAGATTGTGCCATTTTTAGTTTCGACGGCAGCGAGTTAGAAGTCTTATTAATTGAACGAATGGCAGGTGAAACCACCGTGGAAGATGATCTTTTGGCTTTGCCTGGAAACTTGATTTATCAAGATGAAAATTTAGACCAAGCAGCAAACCGTGTATTATTTGAACTTACCGGTTTAGAAAATATTTTCTTGGAACAAGTATACTCGTTTGGCGATCCAGCTCGAATTACCAAGCAAAAAGACCAAGATTGGTTGAAAAAAATTCGTGCGCATCCCGAAGCCCGAGTAATTACCGTTGCCTATACATCGCTCGTTAAAAAATCGAATTTAAAAGTTTCTCCGAGCTCTTTTGCTCGAAAAGCGCTTTGGGTAAAAGTTAAAGATGTACCACAATTGGCTTTTGACCACAACGAAATCTTTACTAAGGCTTTGGATTTCCTCAAACAGAAAATTTATTTGCAACCTTTGGGATATGAACTTTTGCCTGAGCGATTTACCCTCGCACAATTGCAAAAATTGTATGAAGCCATCTTAGACGATAGTTTCGACAAACGCAATTTCAGAAGAAAAATATTGCGCACCTCCTTTATCGTACCTTTAGATGAAAAACAACAAGGGGTGGCCCATAAGCCCGCGCGACTTTATCGATTCGACAAAAGTCAATTTCACCAGATTTAAAAAAATACAATAAGTGTTTTATTGACACTTACAAAGAAAAGCTTTAGTTTGCGTGCCTAACGTTTTTAATATGGCAATCAAAAAACCTAAACTAAGCATACGCGAAATCATTTGGATGAGTTTCGGCTTTATGGGAATTCAGGCCGGATTTGGATTACAAAATGGCAATGCAAGTCGAATTCTAGAAGATTTTGGTGCACACGTACACCAACTCAGCTGGTTTTGGGTAGTAGCACCCCTTACCGG